>CALFNC010000106.1 GCA_937902605.1 uncultured Acidobacteriota bacterium
AAGGACCGGGCCGAACTGAGTGGGCTCAACACGAGAGCCGCACCCGCCGTATACGGGGTGCTTCTGCTGATTCGCCCAGCTCGCGGATACGGCAGCCAGCCTTCCCGACCGGACGTGGTGAGGTCACGAGATACCGGTCCAGCCGTATCCGCGGGCTCGGAACTCTTGCGAATCGGCGCTCGATCCGCCGTCAGATGAACCGGCGGATCGCATCCCTCCAGAAGGGCCAGTCGTGCCCGAAGACGCCGGGCCAGAACTCCGCGTGGGCCGGGATCCCTTTCTTCCAGAGAAGCTCCGCGAAGGCCCGGTTCTCGCCGACCAGCGTGTCGTGCTCGCCGGTGGCCACGATCCATTCGATCAGCCGGAGGCGCTCGATCCAGGTACCGTTCATGTTCGCGATCGAGGCCTGGGGCGAGTGGTAGTAGCAGAGGTCGTCCCAGTAGCCATCCAGGTAGCGGCCGACGTGGTACAGGCCCGAAAAGAGGATCGCTTTCGTCACCGTTCCCGGGATCCGTGCCGCCAGGTTCGCGGCGTGGTACGCCCCAAACGATGCCCCGCAGACGACGAGGTTCCCGCCGCTCCGGTCGCAGATCCTCGGGACCATCTCCTCCCGCAAATAGCGGTCGTACTGGTCGTGGCGGCGGGCCCGGTCGCGCGGCGGGATTTTGGTGTTGTACCAGCTCTCGCCGTCGACCGAGTCGACGCAGATCAGCTGGAGCCAGCCGGCGTCGACCTTGTCGGCCAGCGCTCCCGTGACGCCGCCGTCCTCGTTCTGGAAGAACCGCCCCATAGAAGTCGGGAAGAAGAGGACCGGACGGCCCCGGTCGCCGAACCAGAGGTATTCCATCGTCCGGCCCAGCGCCGGGCTGTGCCAGGAGCCGTATTCGCGCTTCATGCGGATGCGAGTCTACTAATCCGACCCCGGGGAAACCGGAGAGAGTTCGCATCGTTCGATTGCCGGTCCGGAAGGGCTCCGATAGGATGCCCGCGGCCCGACGGGGCCGACCAGGAGGCACCGTGGCGATGAAAAGGATCGGGATCTTGTTCGGGATGGAAGACACCTTCCCGTGGGCGCTGATGAACGAGATCAACTCCCGCGCCGCGAAGGCGGGCGAGAAGATCGAGGCCGGCCCTGTCAAGATCGGCCACATCGCCCAGGAACAGGCATACCCCGAGGCGGTGATCCTCGACCGGATCAGCCACGAGGTGCCGTTCTACAGGACCTTCTTGAAATGCGCCGCCGCGCGCGGCACCGAGGTGATCAATAACCCGTTCTGGTGGTCGGCCGACGACAAGTTCTTCAACAACGTCGTCGCCCTTGAGGCCGGGGTCGGGGTCCCGAAGACGGTCCTCCTACCGCACAAAGAGCACCCGCCGAACACGACGGCGACCTCCTTCCGGAATCTCCAGTTCGTCGACTGGGACGGCGTCTTTACGTACCTCGGCTTCCCGATCTTCCTCAAGCCGGCCTACGGCGGCGGGTGGAAGGACGTCTACAAGTGCGACGACCGCGAGGCGTTCGTCGCCGCCTACGACCAGACCCGCGACCTGGCGATGATGGCGCAGGAGGCGATCGACTTCACCGACTACTACCGCTGCTACGTCGTCGGTCGCGAGAAAGTCCACATCATGCCGTACGACCCGAAGCAGCCTCACCACCTCCGGTATGAAGCTGCGGCGAAGACGCCCATCCCGGAGGCGCTGGCCGCCCGGGTGACCCGGG
>CALFNC010000107.1 GCA_937902605.1 uncultured Acidobacteriota bacterium
CGGCCTATGTGGAAAAAGTGGGGTCCCTGGATCGGTGCCATCGTCCTCACCCTGATCTCGGTCGTCTGGCAACGCCGGACCGGGCCGACGTACCCCGTCCGCGGGACCGTTCACGTCGGCGGGAGCGAGGTGCGCCTCGTCCTGACGCGGACACACGCGGGAGAAGGGGACCAGCCGGTCCGGATCGAGACGAAGGACGTCGTGGTGGGCGGCCTGGTCGTTTGGCGCCGGTTCCCCAGCGACGAGCCCTGGAAGACGATCGCGATGGCCCGCAACGGGGACCGGCTCGAGGCGGCCCTGCCACACCAGCCCCCCGCCGGAAAGCTGGAATACCAGGTGAAGCTGACGAAGGGCTCCGACTCGGCGACGTTTCCGCCCCGACCCGCCGTCACCCGCTTCAAGGGGGACGTGAACCCGTTCGTCCTCGTCCCGCATGTCCTGGCGATGTTCATCGGGATGTTCCTCTCGTCAGTCACCGGTCTGAAGGCCCTGATTCCGGGCGAGAGGCTAAACCGGCTGACCGGCCACACCCTGCTGCTCCTCTGCATCGGCGGCGGCATCCTCGGCCCGCGGGTCCAGAAGGAGGCCTTCGGCGCCTACTGGACCGGCATTCCGTTCGGCTGGGACCTGACCGACAACAAGACCCTCATCGCGATCGCCGCATGGGCGCTCGCGGCCTGGGCGATCCGCGGAGGCCGGACGGTCCGTCTCCCCGTGATCCTGGCGGCCCTCGTCACTCTGGCCGTCTACGTCATTCCCCACAGCGTGTGGGGGTCGCAGATCGACTGGAAGAAGGTGCCGGCGGCTACCTCTTCCACTTCTTGAGGATCTCCACCACGATGTCGCCGATGCGGAGGAGGTTCTCCTTGCTGGAGCCTCCGATGTGCGGCGTCATGACAACGTTCGGGGCCGACAGGAGCGGGCTTTTCGGGTCGGGAGGGTCGGAGAAGAAGACGTCGGTCCCATAGGCCCGGACCTTCCCGGACTTCAGCGCCGCGGCTAGGTCCGCCTCGTCGACGACTCTTCCGCGCGCGGTATTGATCAGGACAACGCCGTCCTTCATCTTCGCGATCGCGTGGCTGTTGATCATCCCCTTCGTCTCAGGCGTGAGCGGAAGGTGAATCGAGATGTAGTCGGAGCGGGCGAACAGCTCGTCGTCCTCGTCGACCAGCTCGGCCAGCGCGTGGTTCGCGAGGTAGTGATCATGGGCGATCACCGTCATCCCGAAGGCCTGGGCTCGCCGCGCCACCTCGGTCCCGATGAGTCCGGCGCCGAGGAGCCCGAGCGTCTTCTCATAGAGCTCGGTCCGCTTCAGCTCCTTCTTCAGCCACTTCCCTTCCTTCATGCTGACGTGGCCCTCGACGAGCCGGTTCGGGATCGCGAGCATCAGCGCCATCGCAAGCTCGGCCACGGCGACCGACGAGGCGCGGGGCGTGTTCTTGACGTCGATCTTCTTCTCGCGGCACGCCTCGATGTCGACGTTGTCGAGCCCGACGCCTCCCCGGATGACGAGCTTGAGGTTGGGCGTGCCGGCGAGGAATTCGCGGGTAACCTTGGACTTCGACCGGATCAGCAAGACGTCCGCCTCGGCGAGGCGGGCCGGGTCGGAGAACGCCTCCCCGAACGCGGCCAGACGGCCAGGCAGCGACTCGTCGAAGGCGTCGGCGATCATGATCTTCATATGTCTCACTCCTTGGGGAAGCCCCGCGGCGATTTTACGTCCGGGAACGCCGGGTGGCGGGCGTTTCGGGAGCCCGAGGCAGGGCCGGAGCGGCCGAAGGCTAAGATCTCCACCGGGTCGGCACCCAGTGCCCGCCCGGGGGAGTTCGATGCCTTTAGATAAGCGGATTCCGGCGGCCCGGCGGGTCGTCGTCAAGGTGGGAACGAACGTCGTCATGCGCGACGACGGGGCGCTCGCGCTCGGACGGATCTACGGGCTGATCGAGTCTGTGGCGAGCGCGTGCCGGCAGGGGAGGGAGGTCCTCCTCGTCTCGTCGGGGGCGGTGGGACTCGGCGTCCAGCGGCTCGGGCTGACCGAGCGGCCGAAGCTCCTCTCGTCCAAGCAGGCCTGTGCGGCCATAGGTCAGGGGCGGCTCATGTCGGTCTACGAGCAGGGGTTCGAGAAGCTGGGGCTGCTGACGGCGCAGGTCCTCCTGACCGGCGACGACTTCCGGAGCCCGGAGCGGTACCGGAACCTCAGGGCGACGCTCGACCGGCTACTGGAGCTCGGGACCGTCCCGGTCCTGAACGAAAATGACGCCGTGTCGACCCGGGAGCTCGAGACGCGGGACCACGGGAAGGCGGTCTTCGGCGACAACGACGAGCTGTCGGCGCTGGTCGCCTCGAAGCTGGCGGCCGACCTCCTCGTGATCCTCTCGGACGTGGACGGCCTCTTCACTGCGAACCCGGCCCGGAATAGCCGCGCGAAGCGGATCCCGAAGGTCAGCGAGGTGACGCCAGAGGTCGAAGCGCTCGCCGACGGCAGCGGAGCCCGCGGCCGGGGAGGGATGGCGACGAAGCTCCGGGCGGCCCGGCTGGCGGCCAAGGGAGGGGTCGTGACTGTCATCGCGAACGGCCGGACCCCGGGGATCCTGGATGCGGTCTTAGCGGGCGAGGACGTCGGGACGGTCTTCCTCCCGGCGCGGCACGGAGCGGGGCATTGAACGCTCCATCTGAAGTCGCGCGTCTCGCGGGTGAAGTCGCGCGTCTGGCCGGCTTGGCGAAGGGCGCGGCGCGGGAGCTGGCGTCGGTGCCGACTATCGTGAAGGACCGAGCGCTCGAGCGGATCGCCGTGCGGCTCGGGGAACGGGAGAAGGAGATCCTCGAGGCGAACGCCCTCGACGTGGGCGAGGCCGAGAAGGCGGTGGCCGGCGGGATGCTGGCGAAGCCCCTCCTCGACCGGCTGAAGCTCGACGCTGC
>CALFNC010000108.1 GCA_937902605.1 uncultured Acidobacteriota bacterium
GCCGCTGCACCCACTCGAAGGCCCGGCTCTCCTTCAGCGCCCGGTCACGGACCGCCTCCGCCGCCTGTCGCGTCTCCGCCGGCAGGAGATCCGCGGCCGGGAGCGTGGCGGCGGTCACGCACGGGAAAAGGAGGGCGAGGAGGGTCGTCTGACATTTCATCGGTTTGGCCTCGGGCGCGGATTGTAGTGGCAGCAATCCCACTTCCCGGCACAATCGCGCGGGACGGCCGGCGCCGGCCGCCCCAAAAGGAGTCCCCGATGAAGGTCCGGATCGCCGCGCTCTTTCTGCTGCTCCTCGGAGGGTGTCTCTCCTCCCCATGCTCGAGGCGCGCTGGAGAGGACCTCCTCCGGGGGATGACGCTCGAGGAGAAAGCCGGGCAGCTCTTCGCCGTCTCGGCGAACGGCGTGTTCTACGCCGACGACGCTCCCGGCTACCTCGCACTCGAGAAGCAGGTCGTGGAGAACGGTGTGGGTGGGCTGATCTGGTTCCGGTCGTCAGTCCTCGAGGCGGCCTCCCTCAGCGCGCGACTCCAGAAGGTCGCCCGGATCCCGCTCCTCGTCTCGGCCGACCTCGAGGCGGGAGTGGGGATGCGGTTCCCCGACCTCGTTTACGGCCCGTGGGCGATGGCAGTGGCAGCGACCGGGGACCCGTCCCTCGCTCGGCGGCGCGCCTTCGTCACGGCGCAAGAGGCGCGGGCCTTAGGGATCCACCAGGTCTTCGCCCCAGTCGCCGACATCAACGTCGACCCGGACAACCCGGTCATCAACGTCCGAAGCTACGGCGAGGACGCCGCCGACGTCTCGCGGTACGTCGAGGCGACGGTGCGGGGTCTCCAGGAGGGGGGCGTCACGGCAACGCTCAAGCACTTCCCCGGCCACGGCGACACGCACACCGACTCGCACCTCTCGCTCCCGGTCGTCACCGCCACGGCGGATCGGCTCCTACGCGTGGAGCTGGCCCCGTTCCGGGCAGGGATCGCGGCGGGGGCGCGGTCCGTCATGGTCGGGCACCTTTCCGTCCCGGCCCTCGACGAGGTCCCGGCCACCCTCTCGAAGGCGGTCGTGACCGGGCTCCTCCGAGGGACGCTGGGATTCGACGGCCTCGTCGTCACCGACGCCATGACGATGAAGGCGCTCACGGGGGCCGCGCCCGAGCTGGCCGTCCGGGCGATCGAGGCCGGGAACGACGTCGTCCTGATGTCGACGGACACCGCCGGCTCCATCGCGGCCGTGGTCGCCGCCGTCCGGAGCGGCCGGATCGAGGAGGGCCGGATCGACGCTTCGGTGCGGAGAATCCTCCAGGAGAAGAAGCGCCTCGGTCTCTTCTGCGAGACTGCGCCGCCCCTCGACTCGCTCCCCTCGACGGTCGGCACGCGCCCCCACGCCGCCATCGAGGAGGAGATCGCCCGCCGTTCCCTCACGCTGGTCCGCGAGGAGAAGGGCGCGCTACCGCTCGACCGGACGAAGTCGCTGGCCGTGGTGTCCGTCCTGGACGAGTGGACCCCCGCACTCGAGGAGCCGCTA
>CALFNC010000109.1 GCA_937902605.1 uncultured Acidobacteriota bacterium
GCGATGCTCTTCATGGTCATCCTCCTGGCGTCGATCGGCCTCCCGCTCCTGAACGGGTTCGTCGGCGAGTTCACGATCCTGACCGGCGCGTTCCTCGCGAACTGGCGCTGGGCGGCATGGGCGGCCCCCGGCGTCGTCCTGGGCGCCGCATACATGCTCTGGCTCTATCAGCGGGTCTTCTTCGGCGAGGTGACCCATGAGGAGAACAAGTCGCTCCAGGACGTCAACATGCGCGAGATCCTGACCCTCGCGCCGCTGATCGTCCTCTGCTTCTGGATCGGCCTGTACCCGAAGCCGTTCTTCGAACGAACCGAGATGGCGACCGCGAAGCTGGTGGCACGCCTTCAGGGAGCGGCGGCCGAACCGGTCATCCGCCAGGGGATCCCGAAGAAGATCGCGGCGACGTGCTGCCCCGGTGCTGCTGCTGCAGTGCCGGCCGTACTGGCGTCGGCCCCGGTTTCCCGGGAGAACTGACAGGTGCCGTTCGCCGCGTCCGACATGGCCCTGATCGTCCCGGAGCTGTTCCTGACGGCGGCAGGCCTGGTCCTCCTGATCATGGCCACGGTGGTCCCCAGGGCGCAGGAGAAGCAGATCGCCCTCTGGTCGATCGCGTCGCTCGTCGTGACCGGTGTCCTCCTCGCGATTCCGGCCTCCTCGGGCCAGGCGGCGCGGTCCGCGTTCGGCGGGATGTTCGCCGCGGATGGATTCGCGCTCTTCTTCAAGGTCCTGATCCTGGCGGCCGTGGTCGTCACGATCCTCTTCTCTCTCCGGTTCGTCGGCGAGTCGCCGTACCCGAGCGGCGAGTACTACGGTCTCCTCCTCTTCGCGACGGTCGGGATGATGTTCATGGTCTCGGGGACCCACCTGATCTCGATCTACGTCGCCCTGGAGCTGATGGCGCTCTCACAGTACGTCCTGGCCGGATACTTCAAGCGCGAGACGAAGTCGATCGAGGCGGCCGCGAAGTACTTCATTCTCGGCGCGTTCTCGTCGGGGATCCTCCTCTACGGCCTCTCGCTGGTGTACGGCGCGACCGGCAGCCTGTTCCTCGCCGGCGTGGCGAAGTCGATCATCGCGGGACCGAAGTCCCCGCTTCTCGTCCTCGGGATCATCCTGGTTGCGTGCGGTCTCTTTTTCAAGATCGCGTCCGCCCCGTTTCACGTCTGGGCGCCCGACGTATACGAGGGCGCGCCGACGCCGATCTCAGCCTTCTTCGCGGTCGGGCCGAAGCTCGCGGCCTACGCGATCTTCGCCCGCATCTTCTTCTCCGGGTTCGGCCCCAATTCGTCCGACTGGACGCCGATCATCGCCGCCTCTGCGGCGCTGACGATGGTCGTCGGCAACGTCGGGGCGCTGATGCAGCAGAACGTCAAGCGGATGCTCGGCTACTCCTCCGTCGGGCACGCCGGCTACGCGCTGCTCGGTCTTTTGGCGTACGGCTCGAAGGACTTCGGCCTGTCGTCGATCCTGATCTACCTGACGGCCTATGCCCTGATGAACCTCGGGGCCTTCGGGCTCGTCATCCTCCTCGAGACGAAAGGCTATGCCGGGGAGAGCGTGGACGACTTCAATGGCCTGGCCCGGAAGAACCCGCTGGCGGCGGGGGTGATGGTCCTGTTCCTGCTCTCGCTCGCGGGCATCCCGCCGACCGCTGGATTCGTCGGGAAGTACCTCCTCTTCTCGGCGGCGATGCAGGCCGGCTGGGCGTGGCTGTCCCTCCTCGCGGTCCTGATGTCGGCGGTCTCGCTCTTCTACTATTTCCGCATCGTCCGGGCGATGTACCTGGTCGAGGGGACCGGGGAGCTCCGTTGGAAGGAAGAACCGGCCGTCGCGGTCGCGATCCTGGTCTGCGCGGCGGGAACGCTGGCCGTCGGCGTCTATCCCCAGCCCCTGATCGCGCTCGCGAAGTCGTGTCTGCTGTACTGATCGCGTGACGGATCCGAAGGGGCCGAGCGGGCGCGAGGGGCGCTTCTTCGCGGACGTCCTCTCGTTCGGCTGGGTCCTTCCGGCGTCGATTGCGGCTGGCGCAGGCCTCGGATGGCTCGCCGACCGCTTCCTCGGGATCTTCCCGGTCCTGACGGCGGTCCTCGGCCTGCTCGGTCTGGCCGCTGGCCTGCGGGCGGTCCTGAAGGAGGCGGCGGCCCTGTCGGGGGACGCCCCTCCGGGTCCGCGGGACGGCCGCGGGGACGGGGACCGGAAGTGAGATCCGTCCTGGGCGACAGGTCACTCAGGACCTCCGCTGTGGCTGCGGTCCTGGCGGCTCTAGCGCTAGGCGCCATGGGCCGCTTCCGGCCCGCTCTCGCCTTGACTCTGGGGGCGGTCGTGGCTATCGTCTCTGCCCGCTGGCTCTCCCTCGTCGTCGGCCGGCTCCAGGGGACCGGAGCGGGGGAGGGGCGTAAACCGGGTTGGAAGTTCGCGCTCGGAGCGGGGCTCCGATACCTGTTTGTCGGTCTCGCGGTCTACGGGGCGATTCGCCTCGTCCCCGCGGAGCCGCTCTGGCTCCTGGCAGGTCTTTCGAGCGTCGTCCTCGGAATCGTCGTCGAGGGCTCGCGGGACCTCTTCCGGGAGCGACACAAAGGGAGGACCGTTTCTCCGGCCGGGCGGCCCGGGTCGGGAAGGACGGGGGAGAGGATCTGACGGCCTGATGCATCACGCAAATTCGATCCTGTTCGGGTGGGTCAACGCGCTGCTGGAGAGAATCTTCGGCCCCGTAAGCTCCGCCCCCACCTGGTGGCGCGAAGGGATCACCGTCGGCGGATTCCACATCGACGGGATCGCCCCCCACGGCGAGCACGCCGGCGAGTACCTCGGCTGGCTTCCCGACCACGTCATCATGGCGCTCTTCGTCTTCGCCTTCTGCGCCGTCGTCTTTCCGCTGGCCGCCCGCCGCTTCCGGAGCGGGGCGCCGACCGGGACGCCGAATGTCCTCGAGCTCTTCGTCGACTTCCTCCGGGACGTGATCAAGGAGAACATCCCCCATGACGGCGAGAAGTACCTGCCGATCGCCGGGGCCTTCTTCTTCTTCATCGCCCTCTGCAACCTCTGCGGCACGTTCTTCTTCCTGCAGCCGCCCACGAGCAACCTGAACACGACCTTCGCGCTGTCGATCACGTGCTTCGTGTTCTTCAACGCGGCGGGAATCCGGGCCCACGGCCTCGGGGGCTACCTGAAGCACTTCATGGGACCCAGCCTCGCGCTCGCGGTCCTCGTCTTCCCCATCGAGATGCTCGGGAACTTCGCGCGCGCCCTCTCCCTGGCGATGCGGCTTTACGGGAATATCTTCGGCGAGCACACCGCCACCGGCGAGTTCGTGAAGCTCCTTCCGATCATTATCCCGATGCCGATGAACGCCCTGGGCATCTTCACGGCGCTCCTTCAGGCTTACGTCTTCACGCTCCTTGCGACCGTCTACATCGGGGGCGCCATCGCCCACGAGCACTGATAACCCGATCCCGAAAGGAGTCCCAGAGAATGTTGAAGAAGATGATCCCGGCCGGCGCCCTCACGGCTCTCGCCCTCCTGCTCCCGAACTTCGCCTTCGCCGCGGAAGAGGCTGCCAAGGCGAGCGGCGGCGGAGCAGGCTGGGGCCACCTCTCGGCGGCCATCGCCATCGCCCTCGCGGCGTTCGGCGGCGCCTTCGCCCAGGGCCGGACGGCCGTCGCGGCCTGCGACGGCATCGCGCGGAACCCCGGCGCCTCGGGCCAGATCCGTGGCATGGCGTTCCTCGGGCTCGTCCTGATCGAGTCGCTCGTCATCTACGCGCTCGTCATCGCGTTCGTCGTCCAGGGCAAGTAAGCCCATCCCACGACGTTTCCCGAACGGCCCCGGAGCTCTTCCGGGGCCGTTCGCTTGCATGGGCCCCGCGGGGGCGCGCTCCCCAAGAACGGTAGACTAGCGCCATGTCGGAGCGCGAGGAGCCCGAGCGGCTCGTCTTTCCGGTGGCCGTCGCGGCGTCCGTCCTCGCGTTCTCGTCGGCCGCTCTGGCCACCGTCGTCGCGACGTGGGCCGAGCGGGGCTGGTCCGCCGACTGGCTGTCGGCCCCCGACTTCGACTTCGGGCTGCTGGCGTCGGCCCTGATCGGCCTGGCAGTCGGGGGGATCGTTCTTCTGGCGGCCCAGAGGCCTATCTCGAGGATGTCGGCGGCGTTCGCAGCCGCCCGCCGGATGGCCGAGGGGGACCTCGCGACGCGGGCCCCCGAGGGGCGCGACCTCGGAGGGGTCCTCGGGCGGCTGCTCAACGCGGTGGCCGGCAGCGCCGCCCGCCTCCTGTCGTCGATCCGCCGCGAGCAAGGGCAGCTCAACCGCCAGGTGTCTGTCCTGAAAGCCGCCTCGACGGCGACCCGCGAGAAGGCGACGACGACGCTCTCCCGAGTCGAGGGGGCGTCCCGGGCGGTGGCCGGCTTCGAGGCTTCGATCCAGTCGATCGCGGACAGCGTGGAGAACCTCTCCTCCGGCGCGGAGGAGACGGCCGCGGCGGTGGCCGAGGTGGATGCGTCCCTCTCTCAGGTGCTGGCGCGGTCGCAGGGTCTCCACCGCTCGTCGGGAGATGGCGCGAAGGCGGCGGCTTCCCTGGCCGAGGGCGCTGCCAACATGAACGCGACTCTTTACGAGATCGCGCGGAAGACCGCGGACCTCGTCGAGGCATCGAGCCGGAACGAGGAATCGGTCGCCCAGGTCGGCGACTCGGCCCGGAACGTCGCTCGCGAGGTGGCGCGCGTCGGAGAAGGGGTCACCATGGGGGCGGCGGTGGTCCTGGAGATGCGCTCGAGCGTCGAGAGGATCCACGTGGCGGCGGAGAGCGTCCGCGCGACGGTTCTCCGGGTGGAGGCTCGTTCCCAGGAGATCGGTCGGATCGTCAACGTGATCGAGGAGATCGCCCGGCAGACGAACCTCCTGGCCCTGAACGCGTCGCTCCTGGCAACACGCGCCGGCGAGCACGGCCGCGGGTTCT
>CALFNC010000110.1 GCA_937902605.1 uncultured Acidobacteriota bacterium
GAATCTCCGGGCTCACGTCGGCGGCCGCCCTCTGGGCCACGGCCGCCCTAGGGATCGTGATCACGAGCGGCTCCTTCTTCGGGGCGATCACGGCTACGATCCTCGTCCTCGTCGTCCTCGAGCTGGCGCGGATCGAGAAGCGTCTGCCGCGGCGCGAAACCCCTACGGCAGAATGACCTCCTCCTGAACGCCCCCTCCCTCGACCCGACCACCGTCGCCCGCGTCGACGACGGGCTAAGGCGTACAGGAACCACGTTTGCCGCGTCCTGGCCTTCGTCTCCAGGCTCCTTCCGGTGCAGCCAGTCCCCGACGCTTCCCGAGCCGCTTCTCCAGGCCGCCGTCTTCCACGACCTCGGCATCTGGACCGACCGGACATTCGACTACCTCGGCCCGTCCCGCCGGCTCGCCTTTTTCGTCCGCCCGCTACACCGGGACGGTCCGGCTTCAGCGCGCGGTCACGAGGAAGTGGTCGCGACGGTTCTGGGCCCACGCCTCCTCGTCATGTCCGATCACGAACGGCCGCTCGTTTCCGTACGAGATGATCTGGATCCGGGAGAGATCGATGCCGAGCTGGACGAGGTAGTCCTTGACGGCCTGAGCCCGTTGCTGGCCGAGCGCCATGTTGTACTGAGCCGTCCCCCGCTCGTCGCAGTGCCCCTCGACGGTGATCTGGACCGTCGGGTTCTGCCGGAGCCAAGCGGCGCCTTTCTCCAGCGTGTCGCGCTGATCCTGCCGGATCTCGTACCGGTTGTAGTCGAAGAAGGCGTCCTTGAGGTAGCCCCTACGGTTCAGCTCCTCCACGCTGACATGGACCGGGACCTCCGGCTCCTGTTCGACCTTCTCGGCTGGCGCCGGGGCAGGGGTGGGAGTGGGAGTGGCCGCCGCCGCCACCGGCTTCGCCTCGGGGGCGGTGACCGGCTTCGGCTTCGACGAGCAGGCAACGGACAGGAACGCCGCCGCAACCGCCAGGAGGGCGATGCGCGTGATTGGGATCTTGTTCATTGTGACGAGACCTCCACTTCGAGAATTTTCACCGCTTTGACCATATCACAAATTCGTTTGACCTCAAGAGATCGTTCCCGGCGGGTTTGCCTTCCTGCGTCATGTGTGGTCTCAATCGCCCAAATGACGGTTCCCGCGGCGCCCCATGCGTTGCCCAATTTGGGCAGCGTGCTCAACATGGCTCTCGCGTCCGCGAGCGGCGGTCATCGCCCGGAGCATCGGGTCCACGCCACTGGAGACAGACCCGGTAAACGCGACGCCGGTGCGGAGAGCTCATTCCGCCACTCCCTTGACATGGCGAGCTCGAAAGGCTACTATATCGCTAGTCGATATACCGAGCCACGGTATAACGGTGGGCGAGATAGGAGGAGGGTCGAATGAAAGACCGGGAGAAAGCAGCCCGGAAGCTCCTCCCGCTGAGTGAGGCCACCTACCTCATCCTCGCCTCCCTGACCGAGCCGCGGCACGGCTACGGAATCATGCAGGACGTGGAGGTGGTCAGCGGCGGGCGGGTCAGGCTGGGCCCGGGGACGCTCTACGGTGCCCTGACCAATCTCTTGAGCCAAAAGCTCATCCGGCGGAGCGGCGAGACGGTCGCGGGCAGCGACCGGAGGAAGGTCTACGCGCTGACGCCGCTGGGTGAGAAGGTGCTGATCCTCGAGGGGGAGCGGCTCGCTTCCCTCTCCCGGCTGGCCTCGGACGTGACGAAACGACTCGGAGGTATGCAATGAGCGGTGAGAAGAGTACGAAGACGGTGGTCCGTATGCTCATGGCCTGGAACGACCAAAAGGAAGAACGGTGGCTGGCGGAACAGGAACGCTCCGGCTGGCACCTGAAGGCCGTGAGGTGCTTTGGGTACACCTTCGAAAGGGCAGCGCCCGCCGAGGTGGCCTACCGGCTGGACTTCGGTCCTTCACGGTTCTCTGACCGGTCGGAGTATTTCGGGCTCTTCCAGGACGCGGGCTGGGAGCACATGGGGACTCGCGGGCTATGGCAGTACTTTCGCAAGGCCGTGGTTGACGGCCAGGTCCCCGAGATCCACACCGACGCCCAGTCCCGCATCGCCATGTACCGGCGGGTGATCGCCATCATGGCGGTGATGCTGGGGGTGATGGTGACGCAAACCGTATCGCGTCTCGCTATGGAGAGGCAATCGGTGTCCTCTCTGGGCAGGTATCCGGCCATCCTCGTCATACAGCTGTCGCTCGTGGCCATCTTCGCCTACGGCATCGTCAGGCTGCTCCTGGTGATCAGCAGGCTCAGGCGAAGCGCTGGCTCGGACACCGCCTTGAAGCAACCGTAGTTCAGGGCCGTTCGCCGCCCGTTCTTCTCAAAGGCCCTTCTCCTCAGCCGCGTGGACCCTCGCGCTCTCGGCGGACGATCACCTTGTGGCCGCGAATCGTCGCCTTCTTGAGGGCCTGGATCACGGCGTCGGCGGCCTCCCCGGGGACCTCGACGAGCGAGAAGCGGTCGGCGATCTCGATGGCTCCGATCGCCCCGGGCGGCAGGCTGGCTTCGCCGGTGATGGCGCCGAAGAGGTCGGCCGGGCGGACGCCCGCTTGCCGCCCGGCCCCGATGAAGAGCGTGACGGCGTCGGGAGATTTGGGTCGCCGCACGCCGGCTGGCCGGACCGGGCCTGCGGGCGGGCGCGGTCGGTCGACCTGGAGGAGCACCTTCGGGATCTCCGGTTCGTCGTCCGTCCCCCCGCTCGCCTGATGGGCAAGCTTCACGCCGGCGGCCGCGATGTCGATGAGGTCGAACTCCTCGGAGAGCGATTCCACGACGACACGGAAGCTGTCGAGGTCGGTGCCCAAGAGCGCCTCACGGAGCGACGCCCGGGTCAGCTCGAGCCGGCGCGCGCGGAGGTCGGCCACGGTCGGAACCGAGGTCATCTCGATCTTCTGTTTTGTCAGCCGCTCGATGTTCCGGAGGAGCCATTGCTCCCGCGGCTCGAAGAGCGTGATGGCGGTCCCTTCCCGGCCCGCACGACCTGTACGGCCGATCCGGTGGACGTAGGCTTCGGGCTCGTTCGGGACGTCGTAGTTGACGATGTGGGAGATCTGCTGGATGTCGAGGCCACGCGCGGCTACGTCGGTCGCTACGAGGATGTCGGTGGCGCCCGCCCGGAACCGCTTCATGACGCGGTCCCTCTGCTCCTGCGAGAAACCCCCGTGGAGCGCTTCCGCCCGGTGGCTGCGGGCGGTCAGCGTCTCCGTCAGCTGGTCCACCTCGGTCCGGGTCCGGCAGAAGACGATCGCGGACGTCGGGTCTTCGATGTCGAGGATCCGGGAGAGCGCCGCGAGCTTGTGGGCCCGGGAGACGACGTAGGCCGTCTGCCGTACGCGCCCGGTCACCGCGGACGGAGGGCCGCCGTGGGACTTGCCGTCGAGACGGATGGAGACCGGGTCCTGGAGGTGCTTGGCGGCGATGCCGGTGATGCGCGCCGGAAGCGTTGCCGAGAAGAGCGCAATCGGACGCCCCTTCGGCGTCACTTCGAGGATCGCCTCGAGGTCCTCATGGAAGCCCATGTCGAGCATCTCGTCGGCCTCGTCGAGGACCACGAGCCCGAGGCCTGCCAGGGAGAGACTTCCGCGCCCGATGTGGTCGAGGAGGCGGCCGGGGGTGGCCACCACGACGTCGATGCCACGCTCCAGCGACCGGAGCTGCTGGCTCATCGAGGACCCGCCATAGACGGCGAGAACCCGTACGTGGAGCTCGCGGCCGTATCGGTGGATGGCCTCGGCTACCTGCATCGCGAGCTCCCGCGTAGGGACGAGAACGAGCCCGAACACCCCTTTCCGGCCCTTTTCGGCCTGCGAGAGGCGGTGGAGCATCGGCAGCGCGAACGCGGCGGTCTTGCCGGTCCCCGTCGCCGCCTGGGCGAGGAGATCTCGGCCGGCGAGCAGGGGCGGAATCGCCTCGCTCTGGATGGGCGTCGGCTCCTCGTAGCCGAGGGCACCGAGCGCGGTGACGAGCCGGGGATCGAGGCCAAGCGAGGCAAAGCCGGGGACGGCGGGGTTTTCGGTCTTCTTCACTTGGCTACATGCTACGCGCCCTGGCGTGCGTGGCGGCCCCCGCCTCGCCCGGGGCCGGGTTCTTCTTTCCCGCCGCGCGGGACTTACGTCTGCAGCTTCACGGTAACGCGATGGACTTTGTCGTCACCGGTCTCGTCGACGACCGCGACGCGCTTGCCCACCGCCACGTTGCCGTCGACGGAATAGGTGACGTCCTTGTCG
>CALFNC010000111.1 GCA_937902605.1 uncultured Acidobacteriota bacterium
GCCGGAAGAACGTCAGCCCCCCCCACGCAAGGAGAGCGAAAACGGCCGCGAGGACGGCGAGCCGCGACACAGGGGGGACGGGCGCGCCAAAAAGACCAGCCCGGAACAATGCGGCGACATCCCGGACGGGGTTGATCACCAGGAACGGCGTGGCCGCCCGGGGGACGAACGACTCCGGATAGAGGATCGGGGTGAGGTAGAAGACGATCATCAGCATCGGCCCCAGGGCTTGCGAGAGATCTCGAAAAAGCACTTGGAGCGCCGATAAAGCAAGAACGGGACCAACAAGGACCAGAAGCTCGAAGCCGAATCCGATCACGAGGAGCTCCGGGCGGAGGAGTCCGCCGTGCCGCATCCCGGCGTAAACGGCGAGGACGGTCACCGCGGCGAGCTGCAGGACGAGCGCCGAGCCGAGGTTCGCCAGCACCAGCAGCTCGGGGGGGAACGCGAGCTTCTTGACGAGGTGGGCCTGGTCGGTCACCGCCGCGCTTCCGCGCGTGACCGCCTCCTGGAAGCCGATCCACGGCAGTAGCCCCGCCAGCAGGAACTCCGTGTAGTTCCCCCGGAATCCCTCAGGGGCGGGGATCTTCAGGACCGTGGAAAAGACGAAGGTGTAGATGACGCAGAGGACGAGGGGGTTCACGAGAGCCCAGGCCATTCCGCCCATGCTTCCCGCATAGCGCAGGGTCAGGTCTCTCCGGATCAGCTCGGTGAGCAGGAAGGCGGGGGTTCGCACAGGCCGAGCATATCCCGGTCAGCCTCCCGGTGGCCGGCCAGCGCCCGACCTTGACATGCCCGCCCGAAGACGTAAACTCACATAGAGACTCTTGTCGATGAGCGCCTCGGCACGCCCTACGCAGATTCTTCTGGTCGGCCAGAAGATCCGGCAGATCCGCAAGAGCCGGAGGTGGACGCAGTCCGACCTCGCGAGCCGGATTGGCGTGACGCAGTCGGACCTCTCTCGGATGGAGAACGGGGAGTACAAGGTCGGGCTCGACGCCCTCTTCCGCATCCTCCAGGTCTTCGAGCTCTCCATGAGCCACTTCTTCGAGGAGCCGGCCGAGGTTCCCGAAGCCGGGCGGGAAGATGGCCTCCAGGGTTCCGAGGAGGAGCGCCTCCTGGCCGACTGGACCGAGCTCTCGTCCGATGCGCGCCACGACGTTCGCGAGTTCATCGCTTTCAAGCGCGTCCAGCAGGAATCGCGGGAGTCCCGGCCGCCGGAATGGAAGCCGGACGACGACGGCCCGGAAGGGGACGACGCGTGACGGGCGAAGGGAACGCGGCCGCTGCCCCGCTCCGGGAACGGGCGGAGCAGCTTCGGGACGAGGCGCTTCGCCTCCTGGAGAAGGGGGACTTCCTCGCCTCGCTCGGGCTCTACGACGAGGCCCTTTCGAGCGCCCGGGGCAGCGACGACCCCGCCTTCGTCGACTGGATCTACTCCTGCCGCGCCTCGGCCGCGGCCGAGGCCGGCCCCGCCAACGAGGAGCTCGTCGAGCTGAAGCGGATCCTCCTCCGCTCCTCGGACCTCCAAACCTCCTTCCGCGCGGCCTATTCCGAGGCGCGAATTTACGAGCTGAAGCGGGACTTCCGAAAGGCCCTTTTCTACTCGCGGATCGCCGGGGAGAAGGCCGCCGCGATCGGCGACCCGCTCCTCCTCGCCGGCGCCGAGAGCACGCGCGGAGCCCTCCTGGTCGCCGACAGTCGCTTCGACGCAGCCGCCGAGGCGTTCGAGAGCTCCCTCCGGGTCTCCGAGCCTCCGGCCAAGGTCCTGCCGCTGTGGCGAGCGATCTGGAAGGACAACCTGGGCTACTGCCGGATGGCGCTCGACCAGGTCGACGACGGACTGGCCCTCGTCCACGAGGCGTTCGCCACGATCGAGGAGGCGGGCGCGAAAGCGCATTCGGTCTTCCCGCTCCTGGACCTCTGCTTCGGTTACCTCAAGCTGGACCGCTACGCCGAGGCTCGGTATTTCGGCGAGGAAGGGCTCGAGAGGGTCCCCCTTTCGGGAGAGCCCGCGATCGAGAAGAACTTCCTCTATCTCCTCGGCGAGACCTGCCACCTCGCCGGCGACGAGCCCGCGGCGCAGCGTTACTTCGATCGTCTCGCCGCCATGTACCCGGAGTTCCGAAACCTTCGAGCTTACCTCGAGGTCTTCGACTTCCGTAACGTGATCAACCTGAGGTCCTGAAGAGATGTCGTCGCACGCCCGCCCCCGGATGCATCGGTCCTCGACGTGGATCGCGTTTGCGGCGTCCCTGCTTCTGTCCTGTCTCGGCAGCCGCGGCGCGTGGGCCGAGACCGCCGTCCTAACCGGCGACGGGACCCTGTACGAGGTCTTCATCGGACCGTACCAGAGCGTGGTCGCGGGCGCATCCGTCACGCCCTATTCCCGGTCGCAGTCCTTCCCCGTCGTCGCCCTCCGGACGACCCCGCCCAACGGAAACGTCACCCTCGAGGTGGTCGATGGGACCTACACGGCTGAGCCGAAAGGGCTCCCATCAGTCGGGGTGGACGAGTCGACGGGGACCGTCCTCGTCTGCTATTCGAAGTTCCAGGGACTCATGTCGGACCTGCACATCGCCGTCCGGCGAGGCGGCCTCTGGGTGGGTCGCGACATCGCGCCCAGTCCAGGCCTCTACCTCTCGCTGAACCCGCGGATGACCTCGACCCGGCAGCAGTACATCGACTTCGACGGGAAGGGCGGCACGGTCACGAAGACCCGGACGATCTTCTCGCTCGTCTGGTGGGAAGAGAGCGGGCTTTCCCAGGCGCGGTACGCCCCGATCTTCGTCGAGGACGGCGTCCTGTCGGTCGACGCCATCGTCGCCTTCAACCTCAACGATCTGGTCGAACGAAAGGGGTTCACTGACATCAGCGGCCTCCCCTTCTCGTCGTACATGTTCCCCGCGGTCGAGCGCGACCCGTCGTCGACGAAAGGTGGCGTGCTCGTCTCCTTCGCGAACCTCGCGACGCGGCGGGAGCAGGTTATCTCGATCACTTTCCCGGACGACCTGACGAAGCTCACGGGAGCGTCCGCTGCCGGCGGCCTCCCGGACGCCCAGGTCCGGGCTCACGTCCCGATCGGGCGGGAGCTGGGCGACGGCCCCATCCCGATGAACCGCGACACCCAGGCCGACGTCGGGTACTTCCTCTCCTCGACCGGACGGGCCACCTCGTGGTGGACCGATTCCACCGGGATCCGCTACATCCGGAACGACGCACCCGCCGACGACCCGCCGAAAACCCTCGTCGTCCGGCCCGATTTCCCGGTCGACCGCGCGCTCAGCGTGATCCGGGAAATGACCCTCAAGAACTAGCCCGCTACAGCCCGCGCGGAAGGCCCGCTCTGGGGTCAATGGCGTAGAGCTTCGCGATCTCTTTCACTAGCGCCCGGCCGCCTTCCGTCCGGACGTCCGGCGTCAGCACCGTGATCCGGTAGTAATGATCGCCGGCGCTCGCGGTTCGGGCATTGATCACCCCTTTGCCCTTCAACCGAAAACGCTGGCCGGAGGCGGTCCCGGCTGGAATCTTCGCGCGGACGCCGCCGTGGATCGTCGGCACCTCGATTTCGGCTCCCAGGTACGCCTCCGGGACCGTGACGGGCACCTCGGCGGCGATGTCGTCCCCGTCCCGCCGGAAGTAGGGATGCCCCTCCACCTGGATTGAGAGATAGAGGTCGCCCTGCTCCGTCCGGCCCTTGCCGGGGACCCGGATCTTCGAGCCCGAATCCACGCCGGCCGGAATCCGGACGGTTCTCTTCTCGTTCTCGGAGACCGACCCGGTCCCATGGCAAACCGCACAAGCCGAACGGCCGGACCTTCCCGTGCCTGCGCAGCGTCCACAACGGCGCGGGACGCGCGCGCGGAACGAGACCGTTCCGCCAAGTACGGCGTCGCGGAACGGGATCGTCAGCTCCGCAGCCGCGTCGTCGTCGCCTTCGAACGGCGAGCCCCCTCCTCCGCCCGAGAAGAGGTCCGAGAAAACATCCCGGAAGTCCCCCGTCCAGTGGAAGCCCGTGGAGCCCGCCGGCCCGCGCCCGGCCTGAGCCCAGCCCGGCGCCCCGGGAGGAGCCTCCCCGGCCTCTCCGGTCCGGTCGAACCGGTCGCGCCGGGCCGGTTCCTTCAGGACCTCCCACGCGGCGGCGATCTCCTGGAACTTCTTCTGCGCCGAAGCGTCTCCCGGGTTGACGTCGGGGTGGTGCTTCCGCGCGAGGCGGCGATAGGCTTTCTTGATCTCCGCCTCCGTCGCGTTCCGGGGAACTCCCAGGACCTCGTACGGGTCGCGCATCGCCATCACCACGGAAGATAGCCGATCTCGCTCCATTCGGACCGGGGAATATCGAGCTGGAGGGTTCTGGAGGAGAGCACGTGAAGATACTCAGGCGGCGC
>CALFNC010000112.1 GCA_937902605.1 uncultured Acidobacteriota bacterium
CCGGCACCCGGGTTCCCCCGGGCCCCCTCCACGGCCGGGAAGAGGAAATAGGAGCTTCGATTTTCCAGCCGCGTCGGGTCCGGTTGGCGTGAGGGGCGCCGTGATCGCCTGTCTCTGCGTACCCCTCTTTCCGCTCGCCGCCCGTCTGCGGAGCGAGCCCAACCTCAAGAACTCGGCCGTCGTCGTCTGTGAGGGAAACGGGACGGCCGCCCGCGTCGTGGCCGGCACGCGTGCGGCGCGGAAGGCCGGGATCCGGCCAGGTTTCACCCTGCCGCAGGCCCGGGCTCTCCTCCCGAAGCTGGTCGCCCGCGGGCGGGACCGGGCGAGCGAGAGGGCGGCCCAGGAGGCGCTTCTCGATGCCGCAGGCCAGTTCTCTCCCCGCGTGGAAGACGCCAGGGAGGGGTTGGTGTACCTGGACGGGGATGGCCTCGAGCGGATCTTCCCCGGCTCCGACCCGCTAAAGGACCTCGGGCGGGCCCTCATCCAGGCGGCGGAAAAGGAAAACCTCCCCGCCCGCGCGGGGATCGCGGGCAGCAAGCTGGCGGCCCGGATCGCCGCCACCCTGCCGAACTCCCCCATCGTCGTCCCCCCTGGCGGGGAGGCCGCGTTCCTCGCCCCGCTCCCGCTCGCCCGCCTCTCCCCCGAGGTCGACGTCTCCGGCACCCTCGCCCGCTGGGGGCTCCGCTCCATTGGCGACCTGGCGAAGCTCCCAGCCAGGGAGATCGCCGCCCGGCTCGGGCGCGGAGGGGAAAAGCTCCACGAGATGGCCCGCGGCCTCGACCCGGAGCCGCTCGCGGTGCGCCTCCCGCCTCCCGTCTTCTCCGAGGGGATGGAGCTGGAGTGGCCCCTCGTCACTCTCGAGCCGTTCCTTGCGATGGCCGGAGCGGCGCTCGACCGGCTCCTCCCCCGCCTCGCCGTCGAGGGGCTCGGCTGCCCGCAGCTCGAGACGGCGCTCCACCTCGAGCCGGAGGGGCATGATGTCCGCTCCATCCCCCTCCCGGCCCCGACGCGCGATCCGAAGACGCTGCTGCGGCTTCTCCAGCTCGACCTGGAGCGGCATCCACCCGGCGCCCCGGTCATCGCCTTCTCCGTCACCCTCCACCCCGACCGGCCCCGCCGTGGACAGATGACCCTCTTCGGCCCCACGGAGATCTCCCCCGACCTCCTCGCCACCGCCCTCGCCCGCCTCTTCGTTCTCCTCGGCGACGATCGCGCCGGCAGCCCGCGCGCCGTCGACAGCCATCTCCCCGAACGGTTCGCTCTCGTCCCATACGCTCCCCCTCCGCCTCCCACCGTCCGCCGCCCCCCGAAGAACGGCCGCGGCCTCCTCGCCGTCCGCATCCTCCGCCCCGCGGTCGCAATGGAGGTCCTGACCGACGAAGAGAAGCTCGTCTCCGTCCGCTCGCTCGCGGGCGACACGCGGGAGAAGCCCGCCGTCGAGATCACCGGCCCGGTCCGCGCCGCCTCCGGCCCCTGGACCCTCGAGGAAGGCTGGTGGTCCGGCTCCCCCGCTGTCCGCGCCTACTGGGACGTCGAGCTGGAAGGTGGCGGCCTCTACCGCCTCTTCCGCGACATCCTGAGCGGCGATTGGTTCGCGGACGGGGTGTACGACTGAAATGGATCAGGGGCACCCGAGACCGGCCGGGTGCCCCTGCGGCGCATGCGCGCCTACCCCTCCGCGCCGGTAAGGACTGGGACGAGTTGAATGACCACTGAGCCAGGAGGGTGTGAAGTCATCTGGAAGAGGTCGCGCGGACGGCCTCCCGATCGTTCAGGGTCCGATTCCCCAGGCCGCGGAGAGCTGGCTCGACCTCACGGACCAGAGCCGGGCGGGATTCTCGTCGACCTCCGGCACGTCGTTCCACTGCGCGGCGGCCAGGTTATACGTCAGGAGGAGCTGTGTGAGCGAAGCGAACGCGAGCGCCACGAGAAAGGCCGCGCGCGATCCGCTCCGCGCACTCTTCTCCCGCCAGGCCGGGATCGTCGCAAGCGCGAGGAACGGGGCCGCCTCGGTCAGGAGGCGCGGGCCGAGGCTGTGGCCTCCCCACCACTTCGCGTATCCGGAGACGAGAAAAACGAGCAGGACGAGGCACCCGAGGGAGGACCCGACCCAGCGCGCGGCCCCGACATCGAGACGACGGCGCATCAGGAGCGGCGGGAGCAGGAGGAGGTACGGGAAGAAGACCAGGAGGCCCCGGCTCGGGCTGAAGAGGACCCCGGGCAGCCCCGGAAGTCCGAGCCTCCAGGCACCGACGCGCACGTTCAGGAGACCGTACCCGCCGAGGGGGTGGTTATAGAGCACGAACATCCAGGCTGACACCGCGACGATGGCGACGCCGCTCGAGAGCAGGAACGCCAGGGCCTTCCGCCGGCGCGGCAGGAGCGCCCATCCGATCGCGAGGATCGGGATCGCCGCGGTCGGCCGGCAGAGGAAGGCGCCCCCCATGGCGAGGCCGGCGGCCGCGTGCCGGAGGAGCGACCCCTCCTCGGGGAGGACGAGCGCGAGCACCGCGCAGGTGAGGAGCACCTCGCCCGTCGTCGCCCAGAGGGCCTGGGTGACGCTGCTCAGGAAGGGGGTGGCGAGGACCAGCGTGAACGTGCACCCGACGGCCGCCCGCTCGCCGAAGCGCCTCCGGACGCCCAGGAAGAAGAGGAGCGCGGCGGCGACGCCGAAGAGAGCCGCCACGTGCTTCTCCCAGCGCGCCAGGAGCGCCGCGTCGAGCCGGCCCCTCGAAAGCGTCACCGCCACCGCCGCGTAGGGGACGGTCAGCAGCCCCGTCCCTAGCGGAAACGCGGGGAGGACGCGGGCCCCGACCCTCATGGCCGCGTACTCGAGGGGGGGCACGTCGAAGGGGGGATACGCCGAAACGTCGAGCGTCCCCCTCTGAACGATCGAGGGTCCGAGGGCGCGTGTCGCGAGGTTGTCGCCCGACGTGAGGGTGAGCCCGTTGCCGATGGCGAGCAGGTAGAGGGGCGACGCGATCAGGAGCACCAGGTCCGCCCCGCTCCGCACCGCCGCCTTGCGCCGGAACGCGTAGGGGAGGAACCCCGCGAGCACGACGAAGAGCCCGAGCCGGCGCGCTGGGGCCAGCGGCCAGCCCAGGGCAGGGTCTCGGAAGAGGGGCCAAATGGCGTGAGCACATGCCACTAAGGCGAGGAGGAGTTTCACCCGCGCCCACGCGCGGCCCGGTTCCTCCTCCGCCAGCGGCACCCGCTCTCCGTTCACGCGCGCGTGAAGCTTTCCTCAACCTCCACGTCGGGCGAGGCGGGGGTGAAGATCCCGTACTTCACGACCAAAGGATACGCTGGCTCTGGCACTCCTCCTTGCCGCAACCATCCGGAAGCCTCCGGTTCGCGTAGGCGTTCCGGAGGCTTCTATGCGGGGAGTCATCGAAGGCGTTACGACTAGGCCCTTGCGCCCGGACCGAAGGGCTGAGCCGCCAGTGGCGAATGCGATGATCCACCGGACGGTCCTCCTCGCGCTGACCTTCGCGCTCGGGGCGTGCGGCGGAGGCGCGTCGCGTCTCCCGCTCACGTTCACCCCCCCGCCCGAGCCCGCGTCGTCGGCGGTCTTCGTCGGCCGGTCGGTCGCGTTCCGCCACCTCCGCGGCGAGTGGAAACGGGTTCCCGGCTACGACTACGAGTTCACCGTCGTCGCGAATCGCTTCCCGGGCCGCTGGGACGTGGTCAAGGAAATCCACCGGAGGCACCCGGACTACGACGGACTCGCCGGGCCGCGCGACCAGACGCTCCACTTCGAGATCACGACGTCACCGGCAGCCGGCGGCGGTACCGACCTGGCGGTCCGCAGCACGCTCGGTTCCGGAACCGGGCACGAGGACCAGGATGGCCGCCTCGTCCTCGAGCTGACGTCCGCGTCGAAGGGATGGTTCGTGCCGTTCGACTCGATCCGGATCCGCCAGGAACCTCCGGACCGGGAAGACCGCATCAGGGAGACCGTGGAGCTCTTCTCGAGGAAGAACGGGACCGAGATTCCGTTCATGAGGATGGAGGAGACCGGCCAGCTCTACCGCCCAGCCAAGAGCCCTTAGACGATTGACGGACGCGGGGGGGAATCCGGTATCGTCCGATTCCGGAACCGAAACACGATGAAGACGTCGACCTCCCGGCTCCCGCGGTGGGCGCTCGTGACGTTCCTGGTTGCAGGCTTTACTCGGCTCGGGGCGCCCGGAGAAGCCCTCCCCCCGTACGCGTCGCTGCACCGGTTCGAAGACTTCGCGGTGCCCAATGAGGCCGTCAAGAGCCCGGCGATCCCCCGGATCGAGGGGCGCGAGGCCAAGCTCTATCGGACCCAGATCCGGCGCGCGGCGCGCAAGCCCCCCGACTTCGCCGGGCACTTTCGGGTGGCCCGCTGGGGTTGCGGAACCTGCTGCCAGCAATTCGCTGTTGTCGACCTGCGCACGGGGAGGATTTCGTTCCCCGGCTTCACCGTGTCCTGCGGCGTGAACCCCAGGGACCCTGTCCAGAAGGACCCCGGAATATTCTACCGGGCCGACAGTCGACTCCTTGTCGTCTCCGGTATTCGGAAAGAGGGACAGGAAACGGGCGTCTGGTACTACCAGTGGAGCAGCGGAAGGCTCGTCTTGCTCCAGGCTGATCTCGCGGCGAGACCCCCGCGATGATGGGGACCAGTCGCCAGACGAGGACTCCGGGCGGGCTCGGGGCAGCGCTATCATGACGCCATGCTCATCGCTGGCGCACTCCTCATCGTCCTCGGGCTCGGGTCGGGGCTTCTCCTCGCCCTCGGTTCGCTTCACGCCCTGCCGGCGCTTCCGGGCATCTCCCTGTGGTTGCTTTACCCGGGGCTCACGGTCGCAGGCTACCTCCTCGTGGCGCTGGCCGCCAGGCTCACGAACCTCGCCGCCTTCACCCGATTCGCAGGCGGGTCGATGCTCGCCCTCGCCCTCGTGGCTGCTGCGGGGCTCGTCCTGTCGAGCACGGCGATCGTTCCACAGGCGGAGTCGCCCCTCGCCCTCTGGTTCGTCCTCGGAGTGGGCCTCCTCCTCGGGACCGCGGGGCTGACCGCCCACCGGCCGATCGCCGGGCCAATTTAGGCAGAAGTTTCGAACACTCCCCCGCCATCGCCCGGGGGAACGTCCCAGGAGGATGGAATGGCTCAAGAGCAGCCAAGCCCCGGAAGCCGTACGACGGCGCCGTCCGTTCGCCGTCCCATCTCGTCGTACCTTCTCTTCGCGGGCGCCGGCTGCCTCCTCCTGATCGCCGCGATCCAAGATCGGAAGAGCACACGTCTGAACTCCAG
>CALFNC010000113.1 GCA_937902605.1 uncultured Acidobacteriota bacterium
CCTCCCGACGCACGCGCTGATGGACGGCGCGCGGGAGAAGGCGCTGGGGAGCGCCGGGATCGGGACCACCTCCCGCGGGATCGGCCCGACCTATGAGACCAAGGCGGCCCGGACCGGCGTCAGGATGGCCGACCTCGTGGACCCCGACCGGTTCGTCAAGGCGGTTCGGCCCCTCCTCTCCTACCACACCGACGCCCTGCGTCACTTCTTCCAGGTCGAGGCGCCGAACGTCGAGGAGACGATCGCCGAATACGTCGAGTGCGGCAGGCGTCTCGCCCCCCTCCTCACCGACGTCAGCGTCCTGATCGCCGAGCGCCTCCGGGCCGGCCAGCGCCTTCTGTGCGAAGGGGCACAGGGCCTCATGCTCGACCTCGACCACGGGACCTATCCGTTCGTCACCTCGTCCTCCTGCGGCCCAGGCGGGGCGTGCATCGGCCTCGGCCTCCCCCCCTCGGCGATCGGCGCCGTCGTGGCCGTCATGAAGGCTTACACGACGCGCGTCGGCTCCGGTCCCTTCCCGACCGAGCTCCACGACGAGATCGGCGAGAAGATCAGGACCCGGGGGAGCGAGTTCGGCACGGTGACCGGGCGCCCCCGGAGAACTGGGTGGTTCGACGCGATCGTGGCCCGGACGGCCGTGCGGATCGGCGGGCTGGACGCGCTCGCTCTGACCAAGCTCGACATCCTCGACGAGGAGGACCCGATCCGGATGTGTGTCGGATACCGGATCGGCGACCGGACGCTCACCCAGATTCCGGCGCGGGTCGACCACTACGAGCTGGCCTGTCCGGTCTACCGCGACTTTCCGGGCTGGAAGTCGAGCACGGCCGGGATCAGCGAGTTCGGGCGCCTCCCGGAGAAGGCCCGGAACTACGTCGCGGCCCTCGAGGAAGAGGTCGGGTGCCGCGTCGCCCTCCTCGGCACGGGCGCCAAGAGGAACGAAATGATCCTCCGTCCCGGCACTCTCCTGGACGCCTGGCTCCCCGCCACGGTTCGATAGTCGACAGCCGTGAAGTAGACTCGGTTCCCGGCCGGGCCGTTAGCTCAGTGGTAGAGCATCTGCCTTTTAAGCAGGAGGTCGTGGGATCGTTCCCCACACGGCCCACCAATTTCACACCGACCTCGATTCGAATCCTGCTCCATGCCGCCCGACGGACCGGAGGGGTAAAGTGAGCCATGCGGCTCCCTCGAATGCTTGCTCCCACCGAGATCCGGATTCTCGGCTCGCTCCTCGAGAAGCAGCAGGCCACTCCCGAGTACTACCCCCTCACGCTCGGCGCCCTCGTCGCGGCCTGCAACCAGAAGACGAATCGAGAGCCCGTCCTGGAGCTTTCCGAGCCGGACGTCCTCGGGGCCCTCGAATCGATGCGCGAGCTGGTCCTCGTCTGGAAGGTGACGGGCTCGAGGGCGGACAAGTGGGAGGAGAACCTCTCGGCGAAGCTCGGCCTGACGGCCGCCACGAAGGCGATCCTCACCCTGCTCTTCCTGCGCGGTCCCCAGACGCCCGGTGAGCTGAAGTCCCGGAGCGACCGCCTCCACCCGTTCGCCTCCCTCGACGAGGTGGAGACCACGCTTTCGGAGCTGTCCGCGGGCAAGGACCCGCTCGTGGCCGTTCTCCCTCGCCGTCCTGGGCAGAAGGAAGCCCGGTGGGGGCACCTCCTCTCGGGTGAGATCCCGGCAGAGACGAGCGCTGCTCCTGACGCCGTGCTGCACGAGTCCCTCCCCGACCGGGTCGCGCGGTTGGAGGAGCGGCTCGAGGCGCTGACTGCCGAGCTGAGCGAGCTACGGACCAGGCTCGGCGACAGCCGCTGACCGCGCTCCCGGGGTGGTTGGGTTAGAATCCCGCCTCTCGTCCGGGTGCCCCCATCGTCTAGTGGCCCAGGACGCGACCCTTTCAAGGTCGAGATCGCGGGTTCGAATCCCGCTGGGGGTACCAATTTCCCTCCCTCCGGATACGACAGCGAGGACGATGACCGTGGCGATGTGGGCCTTCCCTCACTTCTCCAGGATCGAGAAGACACCGTCGATCCTTCCCATTGGCGCGGCGAGCTGAACGCCGGCGACCTCGCCCTTGAGCTGTTCGTAGGTCTCCTTGGCGATCTTCACGCCTTCGGCGAATCCCTCTTCCTTGGTCGTGGTCCGTCTCATCCGTTCCAGGATCTCCGCCGGCACGCTGGCCCCGGGAACCTCGTTGTTCATGAACTCCGCATTGCGGTACGACACGAGGGGCCAGATGCCCGCCACGATCGGCAACTTCACGTGCTCGATCCTGCGCAGACACCGTTCGAGAATCCGGACGTCGAACATCGGTTGCGTCACGATGTACTCGGCTCCCGCCTCGATCTTCCAATCGAGCCGGCTCAGCAGATCGGAAGAGCACACGTCTGAAGTCCAGTCACCCCAATATCTCGTATGCCGTC
>CALFNC010000114.1 GCA_937902605.1 uncultured Acidobacteriota bacterium
CCCGGCGCGAACCTCCTCGCGGTCTCGGCGAAGAGCCAGCTCGCCCTCTCGCTCCCAGGCGGTATTTCGAATGCAATGTTCCCCGTCGGAACGCTGGCCCTCGCGCCGTTCGCGGGGGGAACGCCGCGCGAGTTGGACCCCGACGTTGCCTTCGCCGACTTCTCACGGGACGATGAGAAGCTGGCGATCACACGGGGGACCTTCAACAACGTGCGTCTCGAATACCCGTCCGGCACCGTCCTGTACAGGTCCCCCGGCTCCTATCTCTCGCATGTCCGGATCTCGCCCTCCGGGGAGTACGTGGCCTTCCTGGACCACACGAGGCACACTACGGAGCGCGGCGACGTCGTCGTGGTCGACCGCTCGGGAAGGACTATCCTCAGGAAGGGGCCGTTCAACAGCCTCCAGGGGCTGGCGTGGTCTCCCAGGGGAGACGAGGTCTGGTTCGGCGGTGACCCCGCGGGAAACCGCACGGATCTGCGCGCCGTAACGCTCGGGGGGGGCGAGCGCGTCCTTCTCGCCGCCCCGGTTCCGATGTTCCCCCACGACGTCGCCCCCGACGGGCGGGTGCTCGCGGCGACAATCGAGCATCGGTGGCGGCTCTTCTACCGCAGTGAAGCGGCTTCTCCCGAGCGCGAGCTCTCGGCTCAGGGGGAGTCCGTTGTCGGAGCGATCTCTCCCGACGGCTCGTGGGTTGCCTTCTTGGACGACTCGGTCAACGGCGTGACCCAGTGCTATCTGAGGTCCGCCTCAGGAGCCCCTCCCATCCAGCTCGGCCCGGGCCGGCCCGTGAACTTCGCTCCGGACGGCCGGACCCTGGTCGTCGTCCAAGTCCAACGGGAAATCCCAGCGGTCGTCCTTCACCCGGTCGGCCCGGGACAACCGACGACCATCCGGCTCGATGGATTCGAGGTCGGAGATCCCTCCCGGGCGGCGGGACTCCTCCCGGACGGCAAGGCGATCTGGTTCCGCGGGAACCAGCCGTCCCGTCCCCCGCGCACCTGGGTGGTCGAGATTTCGGGCGGGACGCCGCGTCCGATCACCTCCGAGGGCGTGAGCGGGTGGGTAACGGCGGACGGCATGTCGGTGGTCTTCACGAAGGAACGGTACGGCGAGCCATGGATTCAGCCCATTGCTGGAGGGGAGGCTCGGAAAGTCCAGGGGTTGCGCCAGGGCGAGCCGGTCGCCGCCTGGACGGCGGACGGCAAGCCGCGCTTCGTCTACCGATATGGAGAATGCCCCGCGAAGATCTATCGGCTGGACCCGAGGACGGGCGCACGGGAGTTCTACCGGGAGATCGGCCCGGCCGATGCCACGGGCGTGCAGACCGTTATGCCGATGATGACGCCGGACGGGAAGGCCTGTGCCTATTCGGTCTGGCAGGAGCTCACCGAGCTGCACGTGATCGAGGGGCTGAGGTGAGGCTCCAACCTCCCACCGCTTTCGAAAGTTGCGCCTGAGCCTTTAGGACTAGTCCCCGCCGGGCGCCGGCACGTCCACGCTGTCCACGATCGCGACGATGAGC
>CALFNC010000115.1 GCA_937902605.1 uncultured Acidobacteriota bacterium
AAGCATCCTCGGCCTCCTTCTCCTCGCGGCAAGCCAGGGCTCGGAGCTCGTGGTCCGCGTGGAGGGGACGGACGAGAAGGACGCATTCGAAGCGCTCCAGAGCCTGATCGACCGCAAGTTCGACGAGAAGGAGTGACGCGGCGAGGCGCGCCGCCGCCGGCGGCAGGGAGAAGCCTTCCGCGGGCCTCGCAGAAAGTCGGTCCGAGGGTCCGCATAGAATAGCCGTGTGAAGCGGCCGCTCTCGCTCTCCGGAATTGCCGTCTCTCCCGGCGTTGCCATGGGGCGAGCCGTCCTCTGGCTATCGCGGGACGACACGGCTCCGCGCCGGATGCTCGAGCCGGATGAGATCGCGCCGGAGCTCGAGAAATTCCGGAAGGCGGCGACCACGGCGGTCGACGAGATCGAGAGGACGGCCGAGGAGGTTGGGCATCGCCTCGGCCCGGAGTACGCGGCAATCTTCCACGCGCACGCGCTCTTCCTGAAGGATCGGACCTTCCTCGGCCCGATCGAGCGGCGCATTGAGAGCGACGCCGTGAACGCGGAGTGGGCGGTCGCGTCAGTGACCGAGTCGCTGGCGGCGAGGTTCCGGGACCTCCCGGACGAGAATCTCGTCCATCGGGCGGCCGACCTTGAGGACGTCTCGAAGACCCTTCGCCGCCACCTGGACGACGGCGGCATCTCCCCGTCCCGGATCGAGACGATCGAGGGGGAGGGCATCGTCCTCGTGGCCGACGAGCTGTCGCCGTCGGATGCCGTACGGATCCCGAGGGATAAAATCGTCGGCTTCGTCACCGAACGTGGAGGCCGGACCTCCCACGTGGCGATTTTGGCCAGGTCCTTCGGCCTGCCGGCAGTCGTCGCCGTGCCCCGCCTCCTGGCCACGATCGGTGAGGGAGACCGCGTCATCGTGGACGGCCTCGAAGGGGTCGTCTGGACGGAGCCGACCGAAGACCTGGTCGCGCTGTTCGAGGACCGCAAGATCCGGGAGGCCGACCGCCAGCGCTCCCTGCGGGAACGGAGCCTCTCCGGCGCGGTGAAGACCCTGGACGGACAGGCCCTCGCCATCCGCGCGAACATCGAGCTCGTGAGCGAGATCTCGGACGTCCTCGAGTACGGTGCGGACGGCGTCGGCCTCTTCCGCTCCGAGTTCCTCTATTTGTCGGCGTCGGAGGCCGAGTTCCCCGACGAGGCCTCCCAGGCAGCGATCTACCGCGACGCTCTTTCCCGGCTCGCCCCGCGCCCGGTGGTCATCCGGACCTGGGACCTCGGAGGGAAGAAGGGGTTCCGGCAGCTCCCGGGCTTCGAGGAGAGCAACCCGGTCCTCGGCCTCCGGGGCATCCGGCTCTGCTTCAAGCGCCCCGCGATGTTCCGGACCCAGCTTCGCGCCCTCCTCCGGGCCGCGTCGGCCGGCGACCTCCGGATCCTCGTGCCCATGGTGTCGGGGATCGAGGAGATGCGGCGGGTGAGGACACTGATCGACGAGTCCCGCGACGACCTCCGGTCGGAGGGCGTTACGGTCCCGGAAAGGATCCTCCTCGGGGCGATGATCGAGGTCCCCGCCGCCGCGATCATGGCGGACCTCCTCGCCGCCGAGGTCGACTTTCTCTCCCTCGGGACGAACGACCTCATCCAGTACACGCTTGCCGTCGACCGGGCGAACGAGACGGTGTCGGAGCTCTTCCGTCCCCACCATCCCGCCGTGCTGCGCCTGATCGCTCGCGTGGCCGAGGCGGCGCGGGTGGCGGGGAAGCCTGTCGCGGTCTGCGGCGAGATGGCCGGAGACCCGATCTTCTTCATGCTCCTGCTAGGGCTCGGGATCCGGGAGTTCTCGATGGGAGCCCGCTCGGTTCCGGGCCTCAAGGAAGTCGCGCGGACGGTTTCGACGGTGGACGCCCAGCGAGTCGCGCGCGCCGCGTTGACGTTGGCCACGGCCGACGAGGTCGCGGCGTTGCTCTCGCGCGAGGGGCATTCGCTCTTGTCCGGCGAGCTGACGGCCCGGCCCAGGGAGGTGGCGTCGTGAAGGTTCCGGGACTCGGTCGACCCAGGGTCGTCTCCAAGCCGTGGGGCGAGGAGCGGGTCTTCGCGGAGAACCCGAAGTATGCGGGGAAGGTGATCCTGATCAAGGCGGGCGAGAGCCTTTCGTACCAGTACCATGAGCGGAAAGAAGAGACTGTGTTCGTGCTGGAGGGGACCCTCGGATTCGAGACCGAGGTCGACGGCTCGCGCCGCCGCCTCGAGCTGACGACTGGCGAGCTCTTCCACATCGTGCCGGGCACGCGCCACCGGATGTACGCCCCTACGGGAGACTGCACGATCGCCGAGGTCTCCACACCCGAGCTGGACGACGTCGTCCGCCTCGAGGACCGCTATGGCCGGCAGGGGACGAAGGCCCCATGACCGCTCCCTATTACCGGCCGCGGCGCCATCTGATCGAGTGGGCCGTGCTGTCCATCATGTCCAGTGTGTCCAGTGTGTCTATAGCTCTCGCCGTGCCGGTCTTCGCGAACGCCGCCTCGGGAGAGGAGCCGGCCGCCGCCCCCACCCCGACTGCGACGGTGGCTCCCTCCAGACCCCTTTCCGGTGAGGCCGGGCGCTCGCCGGTGGAGTCTGCCGCGCCATCGGAAGGGAGCGCCCTCGGGGACATCGTCCGGAAGTCGAGGGAGGAGCGCGAAGGGCCGGAGGCGAAGAAAAAGCGGTCCCTGGGGACCATCACGAACGAGACTCTGAAGAAGGACGGGACCAAGTCGACTGGCGACGCCCCCCCGGGGAAAAAGGGGAAGGGAACGCTCAACGTCCTTCCGAAGGGCTCGATGCCGGCTCCGCCGGCGGGGGTAGATGGGCCGCTGGTTCTCCGCGACGGCAAGGGCCGGACAGAGGAGGACTGGCGGGCGATCCTGAAAAAGAACCGCGCCCAGCTGGAGAAGGCGGAGGCCGAAGTCAAGCGGCTCGAGCTGGAGACCAAGCGCCTCGAGAACGACTTCTACGCATGGAGCGACGGAAACTATCGCGAGCGGGTGATCCGCCCGAACTGGGATCAGGCGCGCGAGGACCTCACGAAGGCACGTGTCGCGCTGGATGCCGCGCAGGCGAGCCGCGCGGAGCTCGAGGAGGAGGCCCGAAAATCCGGGACGCCTCCCGGCTGGCTGCGCGACCAGTAGTTCCTCGCACCTTCCTGGCAGACCACGATTTCCATGACTTCCATGGCTTCCATGACTTCCATGACTTCCATGACTACGGCCCGGGTCCGAGCCGTCTTCGTCGAGACCTGGGGCTGCCAGATGAACGAGCTGGATGGGAGGCGTCTCGTCGGACTCCTCTTACACGAGGGGTATCGCGAGGCTCTCAGCGCCGAGGAAGCCGACCTGGTTCTCCTCAACACATGCTCCGTCCGCGACAAGGCAGAACAGAAAGTCTATGACCGGCTTGGCCGCCTCGCGCTCATGAAGAGAGAGCGGCCGGGAATGGTGATCGGAGTCTGCGGGTGCGTCGCCCAGCAGGAAGGAGAGCACCTCCTGAAGCGGGCTCCGTACGTCGACTTCGTCCTGGGGACGGGGAGGATCGAGGCCCTGCCGACGGTGCTCCGGCGCGTGGACGAGGAGGGAGACCGGCCGGTCGAGATCGGGTTCGACCTGGACGAGGTGGCCTACTCGCCCGGCTCCATTGCGCACGCTCTCCCATACCGGGCGGCCATCACGGTGATCGAGGGGTGCAATAAGAGCTGCACCTTCTGCGTCGTGCCGTTGACGAGAGGGCGCGAGCGGAGCCGGCGGCTGAGCGATGTCGTGGCTGAAGCGAAGGACCTGGTGGAGGACGGCGTCGTCGAGGTGGAGCTGCTCGGACAGACGGTGAATGCGTATCGGGACCCCGACTCCGGAAAGGGCCTGTCCGATCTCCTCGTCGAGATCGGGCGGCTCCCGGGTCTCCGCCGTCTCCGGTTCGTCACGTCTCACCCGAGAAACTTCGATGACCGGCTGATCCAGGCCATGGCGGAGACGCGGACGGCCTGCCGCACCCTCCATCTCCCCGTGCAGTCCGGCTCCGACCGGGTTCTCGGGCGGATGAAGAGGCAGTACACACGGGAGGATTACGTCGGCCTCGTGAACCGGCTTCGCCGGGCGATGCCGGAGCTGGCCCTCTCCACTGACGTCGTCGTCGGCTTCCCCGGAGAAGGGGAGAACGAGTTCGCGGAGACGCTCAGCCTTCTTCAGGAGATCCAGTTCTCGAACGTCTTCTCCTTCACCTACTCTCCCCGGCCCCATACTGCTGCGGCGAGGTGGGAGAGAGATGTCCCTCCACGGTTGGCTTCCGAACGGCTGGCAAGATTAATGGACCTTCAGCAAGATATTCAGCGAACGATTAATAATGGTCTCGTCGGCAGCCGGCTGGAGGTCCTCGTGGATGGGTTGGACAGGAAGGGCGGACGCCTCTCGGGCCGATCGGCGTGCAACCGCGTCGTCAACTTCGACGGCACGGGGGCCAGAGTCGGCGACTTCGTGGATGTTCTTGTTGAAAAAGGGCTTCCTAACTCGCTTTCGGGTCGCCTGCTCGGCACGCCGCTTGATAAATCGGCGGCGGAATCCCTAGATTGTCAGCGCGGAGACGGGTGCAGGGAGGTCTAATTGAGCATTCGAATGGACGTGAAGGCATTGATCCTAGACCCGATCGCGAACATGCCCGTCGTGATCCTACGAGACGAGGACGGTAGCCACTTCCTCCCGATCTGGGTTGGCGTCTTCGAGGCAAATGCGATCGCGCTCCAGATGGAGGGAATCGTGACTCCGCGCCCGATGACCCATGACCTGCTCAGGAATCTCCTTGTCAGAATCGACGCCAATGTCGTGAAGGTCGTCATAAACAACCTCCTCGAAAACACGTTCTATGCCGAGATCCACTTCAAGCTCGACGGCAAGGCATTGACACTCGACAGTCGGCCGTCGGACGCGATCGCTCTTGCCTTACGCGTCTCGGCCCCGGTCTTCGTGGAGGAGGAGGTTTTGGCGAAGAGCCGCGCCAACGACCACCCATCGGAGGCTCAGAATTCCGAGCGTCTGAGGAAATGGCTGGAGGAAGCGGACCCGGATTCGCTTGGAAAATATCAAATGTAGCCTGACCGGGGCGGCCGATCGTCTTGAACGGGAGTGAGACTCCCCGTATCATTCCGAGCCTCTCCGATGATCATCACGATTGCGAACCAGAAAGGCGGCGTCGGAAAGACGACGACCGCTATCAACGTCTCTGCCGCTCTCGCACAAAAGAACCTGAGGACCCTCCTCGTCGACCTCGATCCGCAGGGAAACTCGACGATGTCGTTCCTCGACCGGAAGTCCATAGAGGGCTCGATGTACGACTGCCTCACGGACCCGTCCGTGTCGCTGCGGTCAGTCACCCGGGAGACCTCGCTCCTGAACCTGAAGGTTGCGCCGGCGAAGATCTCTCTGGCCAAGTTAGAAGCGAAGCTGCTGGGGGAGATCGACGGTCACTTCCGGCTGAAGGACAGGCTCGAGGCCGAGGTGGGGGAGTACGACGCCATCATCATCGACACCCCTCCGACGCTCGGAATGATCACGGTGAACGCCCTCGTAGCGTCGACCCACATTCTCATTCCGATCCAGTCCTCGTATTTCGCCCTCGAGGGGACGGATGATCTTCTCGAGACCATCGAGAAGATCAAGAGCCGGCCTAACCCGAACCTCCAGATTCTGGGTGTCGTGATCACGCTTCATGACAAGCGGACGGTGTTGGCGAAGGACATCCAGAAGCAGATCGACGACGTCTTCCAGGGAAAAATGTTCAAGACGACGATCTCGAAATCGGTCCGTCTGGAAGAGTCTCCCGCCTATCACGAGACGATCTTCACGTTCGCCCCACGATCGAGCGGTGCTATGGAGTACTACAGCCTCACCGAGGAGATCCTGTCCCGTGTCTAAGCGCCGCGGACTTCCAGAACGGGCCCAGATGCGCCACGACGCCCACTTCGTCGACCAGCTCTCGAGGGCCGACGAACTCCCAATCGGGCGGAGAATCGCGATTCACCTGATCGAGGCGAATCCCGACCAGCCGCGAAGCAATCTCGGCGATCTCTCCGACCTGAAAGCCTCCATTGCTCAGCGAGGAGTTCTGGAACCAATCCTCGTCAGGAAACGTGAGGATGGGAGATTCACGATTATCTCTGGCGAACGCCGGTTCCGGGCCTCGATGGAAGCAGGTCTGTCCGAGATTCCTTGCATCGAGATGGACGTGGACGGATCGGACTTGCTCGAGATCGCGTTGATCGAGAATCTCCAGAGGAAAGACCTGACGCCATTCGAAGAAGCCGACGGTTACGCAGCTCTCCAGTCACGCTATGACTACACGCATGAGCAAATCGCGAAGTCGGTAGGGAAGTCACGGGTCACGGTGACCGAGACGCTGCGCCTTTCGGACCTTCCTTTACCCGTCAAGGACGAATGTCGGCGCGCCGACATAGAATCGAAGACTTTCCTTCTGGAAGTCTCGCGGCTCAACTCCGAGGAAGAGATGCTCCGTGCTCTCGAGTCGTACGTCAGCGGAGATGGGAAGTCACGCGATGACCTGCGGGCGCAACGTAGGGACCGCACGAAGACCCCGTCAGCTGTTTCGCATTCGAAACTCCCCAAGAGTTATGAACTCCGCTTCCAGCCTGAGGGGATGGCCTATAACGTGAGCCTCGTCCTTCGCGGCTCCCTGGCTACAAAGAATGAGATTCTCGAAGCGGTCCGGGATCTCGCCAGGAGGATCGAAGCCGGCGAGATCGACCTCGAGAGCAAAGGGCGGTTCGCAAAGTCTGTTTCGTCGAACTCCGACGCCTGACACGCAGGACCGCCTCCGGACCTAAGAGTTTCCGATAAGGGTGGCCGAATTAATTTAGGCTGGTCCTGGGGAATATTTAACATAATAAATCTTATCGGACTCTACTGATCCGCCCGCTTCTCTACAATCGAAGGCCTGAAAGACTCTGATTCCACAGACGTTTCGGAGGCCGTCAGTTGACTCGAATCGATCGGTATCTCGTTCGGGAGATCTTGCTTCCGACCGCGGTCGCATTTCTCGCCTACACGGGGTTCATGCTGGTGCGGGGTCTGGTCCAGTTCTCAGACCTGGTCCTTCAGAGCACCGAGCCCTTCCGTGAGATGGCATCCCTCCTGGGTCTCTCGCTGCCGCACATCGTCGTCCTGACGATCCCGATCTCCTTCCTCCTCGGTCTCCTGATCGGCGTCGGGCGCCTCAGCGCCGACTCCGAGCTCATCGCCCTCCGGGCCTCCGGCGTCGACCTGCTCCGGCTCTACCGGCCGATCGTCTGGCTATCGGCGGTCTTCACGGGGCTCACGCTCCTGATCATGTTGGCCGTCGTCCCGCGGACGAACCAGATCCTCTACGACAAGAAGCTGCAGATCTCGACGCTTGTGATCGCCCAGCGGATCCAGCCCGGCGTCTTCAGCTCCGACGTCCGAGGCTATCGGATCTATGCCGAGCGCGCGTCGGCCGACCATCGGGTTCTCGAAAGCGTCATCGTCTCGGACCGCTCGGACCCGGCGGGGGGTGAGCGCCTCACCCTCGCGCGCCGCGGCTACCTCGAGCTCGAGGAGGACGAGGGGCGCCTCTGGCTGAGGCTGGAGGATGCGGTCACCCAGCGTGTCAGGAACTGGGGAGAAAGCGACGACCGGGCGACATACAAGGAGCAGCGGACCCTTCTCGACGATACGAACCCGAAGGAACGGGTCCTCCGGCTGTCGTTCGACAAGCAGCTGCGGGAGCAGACGCTCGGCGAGCTCCTCGCGAGGTCCCGGCGCGTGAGAACGCCCGTCGAGAGCCGACTCACCTGGGTCGAGATTCACAAGAAGTTCGCCCTCCCGGCGGCGTGCCTTGTCTTTGGGCTGATCGGCCTGCCGCTCGGGATCGTCACCCGTCGAGGAGGCCGGGCCGCGGGTTTCGCCGTGTCGGTGGCGATCGTCCTCGTCTATTACGTTCTCCTGGCTGCCGGTGAGGGGAAGGCGATCGATGGGTCGGTCTCCCCCGCCGTGGCGATGTGGTTTCCGAACCTCCTACTGCTCGCGGTTGGCCTCTGGTCGCTAGCGCGGGCGAGGCGGGACCGGACCCTACTGACGCTTCCCTCCTTCTCGTTCCGGAATGCCGAGGACGACACCGAGCGGAAACCGCCGGGCCGCCGCTTCCCGGGACGCGCGTTCTTCTCGGCGACGTTTCTCCTCGACCGATACGTCGCCCGCCGGTTTCTCGCTATCTTCTTCCTCGTCCTTGCGTCGATCCTCACCTTGTACCTCGTCATCGAGTTCATGGAGATCTCGGACGACATCGCCAAGACGCGTCCGGGGGTCTGGCTCCTGGTGCGGTGGGCGGAAGCCCTCGTCGCCCCTATCCTCTACGACGTGGCCCCCTACTCGTTCCTGGTCGCGGCTCTGGTCACCACCGCGGGGATGGTTCGCTCCTCCGAGACGACCGCGATCCTCTCTCACGGGATCTCGCTACATCGCGCTGTCGCGTCTCTCTTCGCGCTCGCCCTGGTGCTCGGTGCGGTCCTCTTCGTCTTCTCGGACCGGGTCGTGCCGACGGCGGCGGCGGAGTCCGAGAGACTGAGGGCGCAGATCCTAGGCCACCCGCTCGACGTCTCGTCGGCCGGAGGACAGGCCTGGTTCCGCGGCGAGTCCGGCCGTTTCTTCAGCGTGGAGGCGGCCGACGGCATCCAGCTGGCCGGTCTGACGGTCCTCCGGATCGACCCGGCGACGTTTCGTCTGCAGGAACGGACCGACGCGCGGACCGCGGTCCTGGTCCCAGGAAAGGGATTCCTGGTCGACGAGGGTTGGGTTCGGCGTTACGGCCCGGGAGAGGAGGCCATCGGGGGCCGACCGGAGCGTGCCCACTTTGTGGAGGCCCCGGAGGCCTCCCGAATCCTCCAGGCGGGACGGGCGGACCCCCGCCTCATGACGACCGCGGAGCTCTGGAAGTACATCCGCGCGCGACGGAATGCCGGGGCCGACGTGTCGGCGCTCTCGACGAGCCTCTACCAGAAATCCGCGGCGTCGGTGTCGGCGCTGCTGCTCACGGTCGTCGGCCTCCCCTTCGCCTTCCGCTACGGTCGGCGGGGCGCGGTCGCGGGCGTCGGCGTCGCGATCCTGATCGGACTGGCCTACCTCTTCACCTCGTCGATCCTCGCAAGGCTCGGCGTCATTGGCGCCCTGCCGCCTTTCCTCGCCGCCTGGAGCGCGAACGTCCTGTTCGGGCTCGGGGCCGCGTGGGGCTTTCTCGGCGTCCGGACGTGAAAAAGGGAGGCCGCGTCCGCAGCCTCCCTGGCGCCTTGGGTCGAAGTCCGAATTCCTATTTCGCGACCGGGACGGCCGCTCCCACAGCCGCGGCGAGCGAGGCCGCGACGTCGGTCCCTTCCCAGGTGAACTCCGGCAGCCGGCGACCGAAGTGGCCGTAGGCGGCGGTCTTTCGGTAGATCGGGCGCCTCAGGTCCAGCGACTCGATGATCCCCTTCGGTGTGAGCTTGAAGTGGTCGCGGACGAGCTGGGGAAGCTTCTTCTCGTCCACCTTCCCGGTCCCGAAGGTGTCGACGTGGACCGAGACGGGGTCGGCGATGCCGATCGCATAAGCGAGCTGGACCTCGACGCGGTCGGCGAGCCCGGCCGCCACGAGGTTCTTGGCGATGAAGCGCGCCATGTAGGAGGCGGAGCGGTCGACCTTGGTCGCGTCCTTGCCGGAGAACGCTCCCCCACCGTGGCGTCCCATGCCCCCGTATGTGTCGACGATGATCTTCCGCCCGGTCAGTCCCGTGTCCCCCTGCGGGCCGCCCACGACGAACCGGCCGGTCGGGTTGATGTGGAACTTCGTCTTCGCGTCCAGGAGGGACGGGTCGATGACCGCCCGGATGATCTCCTCCTCGACGGCTTTGCGGAGCTCGCGGATCGGGATCGAGTCGGCGTGCTGCGTCGAGATCACGACCGCGTCCACCCGGACGGGCCTCGACCCTTCGTACTCGACGGTGACCTGGCTCTTCCCATCGGGACGGAGCCAGTCCAGCTGGTGCGCCTTCCGGGACTCGGCGAGCTTCATCGTAAGACGGTGGGCCAGCGTGATCGGGAGCGGCATTAGCTCTTCAGTCTCGCGGACCGCGAACCCGAACATCAATCCCTGGTCGCCCGCTCCGCCCGTGTCGACCCCCATCGCGATGTCTGCGGACTGTTTGTCGATAGACGTAAGAACGGCGCAAGTCTGGTCGTCGAAGCCATACTTGGCCCGGGTGTACCCGACGTCCCGAATCGTCTTTCGGACGATTCCTGGGATGTCGACGTAGGTCGATGTCGTGATCTCGCCGGCCACGAACGCCATGCCGGTCGTCACGAGGGTCTCGCAGGCGACTCGTCCTTGAGGGTCGTCGGTCAGGATCGCGTCGAGGACGGCGTCGGAGATTTGGTCGGCAATCTTGTCCGGGTGGCCCTCGGTCACCGATTCCGACGTGAAGAGCGTGCGGGTCATTTTCATCGTTCCTTGCCCCTTTTCGCCGGGCGCTTGCCGCCCGTCAGTCGAATAGCGACGGAGTCTACGAGGGATCGGGGACGCGGGTCAATCGAGCCGGTGGTAGAGGAGCACCCAGGTCGCGCCATATCTCCGCCGCAAAGTGAACGCGGGACCTCCCGGGAGCGGGTCACGGTCGTCGCCTCGCTCGTGGACCAGGACCCCGCCGGGAAGAAGGAGCGGGATCAGCCCCCCGAGATCGTCGGACGAGTCGTCCGCATACGGGGGATCGTGAAAAACGATCGCGAAGCGGGCTCCCTCCGCGACAGCCCGCCGTATGAAGAAGCTGGCACGGCCGTGGTGGACCCGGCACCGTCCGGACACACCGAGACGTTCCGCGTTTCCCAGGATCGAGCGGACCGCCTCCAGGCTGGAGTCAACGAGGACGGCTTCCCCAGCTCCTCTCGACAGCGCTTCCAGGCCGTAGGCCCCGGAACCCGCGGCGACGTCGGCCACTCGAACGGCGGCGGTCAGACGCTCCGGACCGATCAGGTCGAAGACGGCCTTCCTCGCCATGTCGGTGGTGGGTCGAATCCCGTCGGGGACGGCGAGCCGCCGACCGCGAGAATCGCCTCCGGTGATCCGAATCATCGTGGCTCGACCGGCTGGTCCCGCACCGGCTCCTCGAAGAGCTTCGGCAGCTCCCGCCGGGGCACCTTCATCCGCTCCAGGCGGCGGCCGTCCTCCTCGAGCTCCATGAACGGCGACATCGCGTCGTCCCGCACGATCCGGAAGAGCTTCCCGTCCCGCCTGCGCCGGAGGCGGTCCCCTTCCTTCGCCGTCGCTGCGTCCCAGCTCACCTCCTTTTCGCTCGCGCGGGGCTCCTGAAAGCGGTTCCAGAGATCCTCCAGCGCCCCTCGTGCCCGGCCGAGCGCGAGGGAGAGCGGGGAGAGATCGTCGAACTCGAAGCGGACCGAGCCGCCCTCCGGGCGAGCGATCTCGATCACGATCTTCCGGCGGCTCTGGTCGGTCAGGAGAGTCGGGTTCCCCTTCGGCCCCTCGCCGGACGTGAGCGCCTCGGCGATCACCTTGGAGAGGACGGCCCTCTCCGCCGGAGAGATCCTCTTCCGTTTGACGACGATGGGCGCCTCGCCCGTCCGGACGGCCTGTGCGATCGTGCCGTCGTCGAAGAGCGCGACGCGCTCGCTCTTCTCGCCCTGGCTCACCTCGAGGGCGGCGACGAAGCCGGGAAGCCGTTCCGCGGGCGCGTCAGTGCCGCTGGCCGCCGGTGGAGCGGTCTCCGGTGGGACTCCCGGCGGGAGCGCCAGGAGAAGGATGGCGAGAGCGAGAGGCGCGCTCACGGGGCCGTGCCCGACTCCCTCCGGAGCCTTCGGGAGAAGTTCAGCCGGCCAGCCACGCCCGCCTTCATGCCGGGAGACAGCGGGGCAAGCAGCGCTCTCCAGCGTGCCTCTAGGCCAGGGGTGCCCGAGGACACGGGCCCGGGCGGCGTCTCCCAGCCTTTCACGACGAGCGTGAGGATCCCCAGCGAGTCGAGGCGCGTGCATGCCTCCCTCCATTCGTCTTCGGCGAGGGTCTCTTCCAAGGCATTCCGCAGCCGGTCCCCCGAGATCAGGTCCCAGGCCCCGCTCTTGCGGCTCATGGAGAGCGCCTCGGAGAACTCGGGCTCCATCTCCCGGAACCCGAGCCGGCACTCGTACCGGACGGCGCGGAAGGCCCGGGTCGGGTCGTCAGTCAGGGAACGCGCGTGGAGAAGGCGGAGTCGATGGCCCGCCAGGTCGTCCTGCCCCCCGAACGGGTCGACGACCGGACCGAGACCTCCGCCGCCGTCCACCTCCATCGCCATAGCGTGGACCGTGAAGTCCCGCCGGGCGAGGTCCTCTTCCACCGAGACTCCCGCCACGATGACGGGGAGCGCCCCTGGCGCCGGGTAGCTCTCCTTCCGGGCGAGGGCCGCGTCGACCCGGAGCCCGGACGGGACCGAGAAGGTGGCCGTCCCGAACCTGTCGTGCGCCGCGAGGGTCCTCCACCCGGGCAGCGTGCCGAGCCTGGAAGGGAATCCGGTAGTCCCGTCCGACAGGACGAGGAGGTCGAAGTCCCGGCTTTCCCGACCGGCGAGGAGGTCGCGGACCGCGCCCCCGACGAGGAAGACCCGGACCTCCTTCGCGAACCGCGCGACGTCACAGAGTACCGCTTCGAGCGGGCTGGTCAATGCTCCCCGCCAGGCCGGTACTTGACGGCCTTCGGGCCGAGGAGGCGCGAGAGCCCTTCGGTTAGCTCCGGGGTCGGCCGGACGGCGAGGTGGGGCGGAAGCTGGATTCTCGCGTCGAAGTGGCCGGGCCGCCGGATCGAGATCGACACCGGAATCGAGCCCGGTGCCGACTGCAGCAGGTCCCGGACGCTCGCGAATACCTCGTCGATCGTCTCCGGGATCGTCGCGAAAAGCTGAAGCTCGCGGGCCGACGATTCGCGCATCCCCTCGAGCGGCTGGATCTCTCGCGCGATGATCTCGATGGGCCCTCCACCCTCCCCTTCCGGCTCGGGGACGCCCGGGCCCGACGCGGAGCGGACGATCCCGGTCACGAGGACCGGCCGTTCAGCCGCGAACCACGACCCGATCTTCTCGAGAAGCGAGGCAAACACAGTCACAGGCACGGACCCGGAAAGGTCCTCCAGGATCGCCTTCGCCATTATCTTCCCCTCGTTCTGCCCCTTCTTGATCTGGGTCCTCTTCACCGAGGCGATCAACCCGACGACCTTGACAACCTGGTCGACTCTCTCCCGGGCCGTCTCGGTCGTCGCGTCGCCGAACCGGCGGATCTCCTCCTCGAAGCGGGCGAGCGGGTGGCCCGTGAGGTAGAAGCCGAGAGTCTCCTTCTCGTGCCGGATCTTTTCGTCGGTCGTCCATTCCGGAGTGTCGGGGAAGGCGTCGAGCCGGGACGCCGAGGACTCCTCGACGAACAGCGAGTGTTGGCCCGATTCGCGGAGATCGGAAGAGCACAC
>CALFNC010000116.1 GCA_937902605.1 uncultured Acidobacteriota bacterium
GGATCCTGCCCTCGGCGACATCCTCCATCCCGAGATTGGGCAGTGGATCGGGAGGGCAGCTGCGCGGTTCTGGGACCGCTGGGCCGCCTCACGCGGGCGCGGTGTTCTCGCCCGGCAGCAGCAGCTCGACTACGATCTCTATCTGCCGGATGACATCCTCGTGAAGGTCGACCGCGCGTCCATGGCCCATTCGATCGAGCTGAGGTCACCGTTTCTCGACTATAGGGTCGTCGAGTGGGCGGCGCGGCTGCCGAGAAGACAGCTTCTCAGGGACGGGGTCGGCAAGCTGCCGCTCCGAAGGCTGGCAGCACGCAGGCTTCCTGCCGACGTCGCGATCGCGGAGAAAAAGGGGTTCGGCGTCCCCTTCGAGGAGTGGCTCCGCGATCCTCGGAAGATGGCCTTTGTTCGTGAAAGGTTGAAGTCGACTGAGTCCGCCAGGCAGGACCTTTGGAATGTCGACGGCGTGAGTCGGCTCCTTGACCGCGCCGCTTCAGCTCGAGGGCGCGACGATTCCAGCCTCGTCTGGAAGATCCTCGTCTTCGACGCCTGGGCACGGCAGTTCCTCAGCACGTCGGCAAGGGTGTAGGGTCACGACGGGGCTCGACCAGGCCATACGACAGACAGGAAGGCGGTGATGATGGAGGGCGGGACTCGGAGCCGCGCGCGGGCCGAGAAGGTGGTTGAGTTCTTTGGAGAGGGCTCGACCTATATGGACGCCCCGTATGTATGGGAGGCCCGGAGAGCGGCACTCGAGGTCCTGGGCGTGGACCCGTCTGAAAAACGGATTCTCGACGTGGGCTGCGGAGACGGATCGATCTCTCTCCCGTGGGCGGGTCGTGCGGCGAGCATAACGCTGGTCGATCTTTCCCCGTCGATGCTGCGGCGAGCACGGGAGCAGCTTGCGGATGCGCCGAAGGAGAATGTCGAGATCCTCGAGGGTGACTTCACCAAGATCGACGTGGGTAAAGGCTACGACCTTGTTCTTTGCCTCGGCGTGCTGGCGCACATGGAGTCCCTCGAGAGGGCAGTGAGCCAGCTCGCGTCTTTCTTGAGGCGAGGGGGCGAGCTCGTGATCCAGCTCACCGATGCCGAACGAGCCCTTGGGAATCTCCTATATCGAAGGGGGCAACGCGCGGCGCGACGAACCCATGGATATGAAATCCTCCGGCTTGGCACCACGGCGGTCATTGCCGCGTGTGAACGGGAGAAGCTAATGTTCGAAAGGCTTCACCGCTTCTCGTTTCTTCTTCCGGGTATGGGCCGGCTCCCTGGTCGCCTCGTCCGCGCGATCGAACTGGCGTCCGTCCGGATCCGAGCCTTTCAGCCGTTTGTGACCGACGCGCTGATTCTCTTTCGAAAAGGAAACGGGGCGTGAGCGGGTGATCACGGAGGGGTCGACCGAGCCGCACGCTTTCCCGCTGCGGATTGGTTTCCTCGGCGACACGGAAAGCCCGAACTCGCGGACGTGGATCGAAGGCCTCCGCTCCCAGCAAGACGTGGAACTCTCTGAAGGCCCCCGGTTCAAGACGTTCGGAAGGACCATGAGGTTCCATCGGCTCGGCGCCGACCTCGGGCGGCTCCGCCGATGGCTGAATTCGGAACGGCTTGACGTCCTGATCGCGTACCGAACGACGAGTTACGGCTTCGCGGCGGCTCTGACGGGTTTCCACCCCCTCGTCCTGGCGGCACAAGGTGAATCGGATGTCTGGCCGGCCGGCGGACTCGGGCCGGCGCGACGGTACCTCCATCAGCGCCTATCAGGTGAATCAGCGCGTCTTCATGATGGCATCGCTCGCGATCTGGGCTCGGAACCTGCGGGGGGGCGGATCTTCCCCGGGTTGAGGGAAGGTCGGCGAGCCATCAAACTAATGCAGTGCGTTGTCGAAAACCGCCTCCTGTCAGCCGTAGCCGGAGGGCGCTGAATCGTGTGCGGAATCGCTGCTCTCCTTCGGGACGAGGGGATGGCACCGGAGACGCTTCGCCGCATGGCGGACGCCGCACGTCACAGGGGACCGGACGACGCTGGGGAAGCCTTCTTCCGCCCGGGGAACGGCGGAGGATGGGGTGAGATCAGTGGGGCCGACGGGGCCTGGCGGTTGGGCCTGGCCCACAGGCGTCTCTCCATCATCGACCTGTCGCCACGAGGGCGGCAGCCCATGTCGTACCGGGGCCGTTACTGGACGGTCTTCAACGGGGAGATCTACAACTACGTCGAACTCGCGGAAGAGCTGGCCCCCCTGGGGCACTCCTTTACCTCGAGTTCGGATACGGAGATCCTCCTCGCGGCGTTCGCGGAGTGGGGCCCGGACTGCTTCCAGAGATTCCGCGGGATGTGGGCCATCGTTTTACTGGACGCAGGCTCGGGGCGCCTGTTCGTGAGCCGGGATCGCTTCGGTATCAAGCCCCTCTATACGTGGTCCCTGGGCCGGAATCGCGCCTTCGTGTCCGAGATAAAGCAGTTGTGCACGGTCCCGGGTTTCAGGGCTCGCCTCGACGGAGTCCAGGCGGACGAGTTCCTTGCGACCGGATACGAGAGGCCTGAGCGGACCTTCTTTGACGGGGTCGTTCCGCTCTCCCCCGGAACGTACGTGGAAGTCGAGCTACAGGGCGGGGACCTCTTGGATCCCGTTTCGTACTGGACTCCTGAACGAGTGTCCGTATCCATCCACCGTGTCGAAGAGGCCGTGGAGGCCATCCGGCCGGAGTTCGAGAGGAGCATCGCCCTCCATCGGCGGAGCGACGTCCTCGTCGGATGCGCCCTCAGCGGGGGCCTGGATTCGTCCGGGATCGCCGAAGCTCTTTCGCGCCTCGGCGAAGGGGCTGGGGTGCATACGTTCACGGCGTCGTTTCCGGGGACGAACGCGGACGAGACCCGGTTCGTGCAGGAGTTGACGCGGACGCTCGGGACCGTCGAGCACACGGTCGTTCCGACGCCTGCCCAATACCGTCTCGACCTCCCGGACTTCGTGTGGCATCAAGA
>CALFNC010000117.1 GCA_937902605.1 uncultured Acidobacteriota bacterium
CGCTTCCGGCGGCCGGCCGCGCCGCCATTCGAGCCCGAGCAGCGCAAGGGCAAGGATGATTCCCGCCGCGGCGACGAGGACGCCGTTCGACGCGGCGACCGACGCCATACGGGAGAGCCTGCCCACCTCGACAGGGTCGGAGAAGGCGAACCAGCCGCGCGGACCGCGGCCCGGGGAGTCGGCGCGGACGAGGAACGGCCCCGATGGCGCGCGGACGTCCGCGCTGCGCGGCACCTCGCCGAAGACTTTCGGTGAGAAGACGGCGGCGCACCGTCCTGACGCGGCGACCACCTCCAGCGTGTTCCCGTTCTCACCGGGGTGGCCGGCGAGGTCGAAGCGGAGGAAGGGGAGGCGGGCGGTGAGCGGGGCGCTTTCGAAACGGATCGGTCCCGGCTGCGGCTCCGGCGCGAAGGAGGTCCACCACCGAAGGGACGTGATCAGCGCCGGGTCGGGCAGGCCTCTCCTGACGTCGAACGCCGGGGATGGGGCCGAGGGAACGAGCGTGAGGGGCTCGCGCAGCTCGGCTGGAAGGAGGCGGCGCAGCCGGGGCTCGGTCAGATAGCCGGCGAGGAGGTTCCGTCCCCACTCGGGGAAGGGGATCTCCTTCCCCTCGAGCGACACCTCGCCTCCGGTGACGACGAAGGCCCGGAGGTTTCGCTCCCTTTCTGCGAACCAGTCCCGTTGGGCGGGGGAGACGTCCCGGAGCACGTCGACTCCCTGGCGGACGGCGACCCACGCCGCGCAGAGCGCCCAGGCCGAGAGGGCGATACGGCACCGCCACGGAGCGCCGGCCCGCCGGCGCCCATTCTCGAAGAGGAGGGCGACGCCGACGCCATTGACGAAGAGGGCTGGGAAGAGGACGTCGAGGTGGCGGCGGTCGGGACCGCCTCCGTTTGCGCCGCGAGATTACGACACTGCCGCCGCCTGCAGCGCCAGCCATACACCGAGCCCGACGACGAGGAGACCGAGGCCGGGCCGCTCGGCTCCGCGCCGAAGCCGTTCCCTGAGGACGAGGAGGAGCGGCAGCCAGATGACAACCGCGACAACGGCGCTCATGTGAGGGTGCATGAGCGCGGCCGCCTTCACGAAGGAGCGGAGGAACTCGCCGGCGGTATGGGCCCGGAGGACGGCGTGGCCCGGCACGGTGACGGTGAGCGCGATCCCGACGCCTAGCATCAGCACGCTCGCGGCGAGGTGGATCACCGTCTCCCTCGCCCGCCACGTTCCCGTCGCCCACCCGAGGAGCGCGACGGCCCCAAGCGCGGCGGCGGCCAGAACGCCAGAGCCGGCGGTGAAGAGGCCGCAGAAGCCGGCGAGGAGGCCGGCCCACCAGGCCGGCCTAAGAGGGCGCGACAGCCCCGCGAGCGCGATCGTCAGGATGCCGAAGAAGACGACGAAGTCGTACTGGGAGTTGAACCCGTACAGGTCATTCATCGAGTACGGGAGAGCAAAGACGACGACGGCGAGGCCGGCCGCAGTGAGGCCGATTCTCCGTCCGCCCAGGCGCCATGCCACCCAGGAGAGGAGGGCGCCGATCGCGGCGTGGAGCGCGGCCCCGGCTACGCACTGGAGGCGGTTGTCCCACTGCCCGTTTCCCGCCAGCAGGGCCAGGTCGAGCAAGCGGGTGAACGCCACTCGATGCTCGTTGTGGGGCGCGACGAGGTCCTGCCACGAGAGCGTGCCCCGGTCGGCCTTCAGGTAGAGCTCCCCCTCGGCGCTCCAGGCGTCGGTGATCGGCATCGCAGTGCCGAAGGAGCCGATGTGAATGAGGCGCGCCCCGAGGATCACCAGCCAGACGGCCAGCGCCCAGGCATGGAGCCACGCCGGCGAGGAGAGGGAGCGCCGAAGGCGCGCGGCAGAACCCGATCCGGGTTCTCCCGATCCGGGTTGACCGCCCTCCGCGGAGGCGCGAAGCGAATCCGCGGGAGAACCCGCGCCCGGGTTCTCCCGATCAGTGACAGCGAGCTCCCGGAACGCGGACAGAGGCGCCCCGCGCCTCAGTACGCGTTCTTGTGCAGCAGTCCTGACCGAACCGTGAGCCACAAGATCCGCACGTCGAGGCCGAGGCTCCAGTTCTCGATGTAATAGAGGTCGTACTCGATCCTCTTCGAGAGGCTCGTGTTGCCCCGCCACCCATGGATCTGCGCCCAGCCGGTGATCCCCGCGCGGACCCGGTGCCGCAGCATGTACTGCGGGACCTTGTCCTTGAACTCCCGGACGAACTCCGGCCGCTCGGGCCGAGGCCCCACGAGAGACATGTCGCCGCCGAAGACGTTGACGAGCTGCGGCATCTCGTCGAGCGACGTCCGCCTCAGGAATGCTCCGATCCGTGTGCGCCGCGGGTCGTCCTCGCGGGCCCACGTCGCGCCGGTCTCCGCCTCGGCGTCGACCCGCATCGACCGGAACTTCAGGATCTTGAAGATGCGCCCGTCGAGGCCCATTCGCTCCTGAGTGAAGAACACGGGCCCCCGGTCCTCGAGGAGGATCGCCAGCGCGACGAACGGGTAGATGACCGCGAGCGCGACGAGCCCGATCGACGAGAGGATGACGTCCATCGTCCTCTTCACCATCGAGTTCCACCCTTCGAGCGGGACCTGGGTCAGGTTGATCACGGGAAGGCCGTCGAGGTCCTCGATGCCCGCCTTGAAGGTGACGTACTGGAAGAGGTCGGGGACGACGCGGATGTCGATCATCTCGTCGCCGACCTCCTTGAGGATCCGGAGCATCGTCTTGTGCGCTTCCACCGGCAGCGCGAGGAAGACGGTGTCGATCTGGTGCCGGGTCAGGAGGTCCTTCACCACCGCGGTCGTGCCGAGGACCGGCAGACCGCGGTACGACTCGTTCGCCTTGCCCGGGTCGTCGTCCGAGAACCCGATCGGCTTCACGCCGGTGGCGGGGTGGTCCACCAGCTTGTTCGCCAGGGCGCGGCCGGCCCGACCAGCGCCGACGATGAGGGCTCTGCGGACCCCGACTCCCTGAGCCCAGATCGTCTCCAGATACTTCCGGATTCCGAAACGGCAGAGGGAGACGAGGAAGATGTCGAGGAAGAGGAAGAGGACGAGGAGCGGCCGGTTGAACGAGAAGCCGCGCCAGAACGAGAGGAGGCCGATCAGGATCAGGGTCGACAGCGAGACGCCGACGATGATCGCGAGCGTCTCGTCGATCGTCGACCGGTCCCGCCGGAGCTGATAGAGGCGGTGGAAGTAGAAGACAAGAGGCCATAGGACAGCAACCACCGGCAGGAGAAGAAGGTAGTCGGCGATCGGCTGCGGCCCTTTCGGGGTCGGCCAGACCGACTCGAAACGGATGACGTAGGCCCCGATGAGCGCGACCGACGTAGCAAGAAGGTCGGCAGCAGCGAAGAAAGCCTGGAGGCGTCTCGTTTGTCGGCGGATCACACGTTACCCGCGCTCATTCTAAGTCGTTTCTACGTTTTCGGGGCGGATGGCGTCGCCCCTTTTCCCGAAACGGCGAGGACCTCCCGGTAGACGGCAGCGGTCCTGGCGGCCACCTTCGCCCACGTGAGCTCCTTGGCCCGCTCCCTCCCCCTGGCGGCGAGGTCCCGCCGGACGGCTTCGTTCTCGAGGACCGTGACCAGGGCCTGGGCGAGGGGTTCCGGGGCCGGGTCGACGACCAGGGCGGCATCTCCCGCAGCCTCCGGCAGCCCGCCACGATTCGAGCATACGACGGGCGTCCCCAGAGCCTGCGCCTCCAGGACGGGGAGGCCGAAGCCCTCGTCGAGGGAGGGGAGAGCCAGCGCGGCGGCGCCCGCCACCAGAGGAGGGACGTCGCGGTCGGGAACGACCCCGAGATCCAGGACGGCGCCGCCCAGCCCGAGCTCGAGGATGGCCCGCGCCCGTCCCTCCCGGCGTCCATCCGCTCCCCCGGCCAGAACGAGTATGGCGCGGGCGACCGCGTCGCTCTGCGCCCGAGCGGAGGCGAACGCCCGCAAGAGACCGTTCAGATTCTTGTGCGGCTT
>CALFNC010000118.1 GCA_937902605.1 uncultured Acidobacteriota bacterium
GAAAGGGGAAGACCGAGCCGAGATCGAGGGATACCTGGCCGACCTCCACCGGGAGATCGACCTCATGGCCGCGCGGATCGATCGCTCCCGCCCCGTCGTCCAGGTCCACTGGGGGGGCGGGACGCCGACCTACCTGACACCGGTTCAGGCGGGCCGCCTCGCCGAGCACCTGTTCGACGCCTTCCGCCCCGCCCCGGACGCCGAGATCTCGGTCGAGGTCGACCCGCGCGTGACGACCGCCGAGCACCTCGAGGTCCTCCACCGCCGCGGCTTCAACCGGGTATCGATGGGGGTGCAGGACTTCGACCCCGAGGTACAGGAGCTCGTCAACCGCGTCCAGCCGTACGACCTGACGAAGGCGCTCGTCGACGCGGCACGGGAGCAGGGCTACGCGTCGGTGAACCTCGACATGATCTACGGGCTCCCCGGCCAGAAGCTGAAGGAATTCTCCGACAGCGTCGACCAGATCCTGACGCTCCACCCCGACCGCGTCGCGATGTACTCGTACGCCCACGTCCCGTGGCTGAAGCGGCCGCAACGCGTCCTCGCCGCCCACCTCCCCGAGGGGACCGAGAAGTTCGCGATCTTCGTGTCGGGGATCGAGAAGTTCGTCGCCGCGGGTTACGTCTACATCGGGATGGACCACTTCGCCCTTCCGCACGACGAGATCGTGACGGCCCAGATCGACCGAACCCTATACCGCAATTTCCAGGGGTACACGACCCACGCCGGGTGCGACCTGTACGGCCTCGGGATCTCGGCGATCAGCCAGGTGGACGACGCCTACGCCCAGAACACGAAGGACTACGAGGCCTACAAGGCGGCCTCTGCGTCGGGCTTGCCCTCGACCGTCAAGGGCCACCGACTGGGCTCGGACGACCAGCTGCGCCGCGACGTGATCACCCGCCTGCTGTGCCACTGCGTCATCCGGAAGCGGGAGATCGAGGCGGAGCTCGGCCTCACCTCGTTCGACGAGACGTTCGCGCACGCGATGGCGAAGCTCCCGACCATGGTCGAGGACGGCCTCGTCGAGCCGCTGACGAAGGACGAGATCCGGGTGACGTCGCTCGGCCGGATCTTCATCCGGAACGTCGCAATGCTCTTCGACGCCTACCTCGAGAAGAAGTCCCCCGACGCGCCCAAGATCTTCTCGAAGACGCTGTGAGACGGTGACGCTGTGACGACGAGCCGAACGGGGGTCCTCCTCGTCCAGCTGGGAGGGCCCCAGAGCCGCGAGGAGCTCAGGCCCTTCCTCTATGAGCTCTTCGTCGACCCGGAGATCCTCTCGATCCCGTGGAAGCCGGCGCGGATGCTCGTTGCCTGGCTCATCTCGACCGTCAGGGCCCCGAAGTCGGCCGAGACGTACGAGAAGATCGGCTGGTCGCCGATCCGCTGCTGGAGCGAGAAGCAAGCGGTGCTCCTGGAAGAAGCCCTTCGTGATTGCCACGGCCACGCCGACCCGTACTCTTCCCCGAAGGTCCGCGTCGGCATGACGTGCAGCCGGCCGTCCGTGGAAGAGGCTCTCGAGGAGCTTCGGAAGGCCGGCACCACAACCCTCGTGGTGCTCCCGCTCTACCCCCAGTATTCGGTGACGACGACGAAGGGGGCCTTCGCCCGGGTGACAACGGCGCTGGCGGAGATGAAGTGGGCGCCAGCACGGCTCGACGCCCCGGATGCCTGGTACGACGAACCGGGCTTCCTCGACGCCCATGCCGGCCGGATCGAGGAGGCGGCGCGGGCGCTTCCCGACCCCGACCCGGCGAAGACAATCCTCCTCTATTCGGCCCATTCGCTCCCCGTCTCCACCGTCGAGAAGAAGAAAGACCCTTACCCGCGGCACATCGAGGCCACCGTGAAGGCGATCGACGCCCGGATTGGCCACCGCTACAGGTCACGCCTCGGCTACCAGTCGAAGGTCGGCACCATGCCGTGGCTCGGGCCCTCCACCCCGGACGTCCTGAAAGAGCTGGCGGCGGCCGGAGAGCGCCAGGTACTCGTGGTGCCGGTCGCGTTCGTCTCGGACCACGTCGAGACGCTCTACGAGATCCGCATGCTCTTCGCGGACGAGGCGAAGGCGCTCGGGATCCCGCACTACGTCGCCGCGGACGGGCTGAACGACCATCCGGACTTCATTCGGGGCCTCGCGGACCTCACGCGGCGAACGCTGAAGAAGGGTGGGGCGAGAGGAGCTGTATGAGCCGCGTCGTCATCCTCGGGGCCGGGATCGCCGGACTCACGGCCGCCTTCCGCCGCCGCTGGGAGTCGAAGGAGAGTGAGACGGTGCTCCTCGAGTCGGGCCCGAAGGTGGGTGGCTCGATCCAGACCGTAGAGGAGGAAGGCTTCGTCATGGAAACGGGGCCCAACACCCTCCGCACGACGCTCGCCGCCGAGAGGCTCCTGGCCGACCTGAAGCTGGAAGGCGAGGTAATCGCGGCGGACGAGCGAGCGCCGCGGTGGATCGTGAGGAAGGGAATGCCGCGGGCAATCATTCCGGGGCCGCCCGGGATCTTCACGTCTGCCGTCTCGCTGCGGGCGAAGATCCGAGTCCTTTGGGAACCGTTCGTCGCGGAGCGACCTGGAGCCCTCGACGACGAATCGGTGTACGAGTTCTTCGAGCGGCGGTTCGGCCCCGACCTTGCCCGCTACGCTGCGGGACCGATCGTATCGGGCGTCTACGCCGACGACCCGAGGACGCTCTCGATCCGGAGCGCCTTTCCGGCTCTGTGGGACGCCGAAGCGCTCGGCGGCAGCGTCATCCGGGGGTTCCTGAAGAAGAAGGAGGTCGTGGGTCCCCGTCCTCCGCGGCATCGCGCCCGCACGCTCAATTTCCGCGGCGGCCTGAAGACGCTCCCC
>CALFNC010000119.1 GCA_937902605.1 uncultured Acidobacteriota bacterium
GGGATGTTCCCGGGCGAGCGAAAGGTCAACATCGCCGACCTTGCGCTGTCTCGTACCTCGGGCGGCCGGGCGCTGGCGGTGGTGAAGTTCGACCACGTCGAGGGGATGGACGTCCGGGCTCTCGTCGACGGCGTGGCGAAGCTCGAGGGGATCGAGTCGGCCCGGTTTGTGACCCTTTCGTGAGCCGGACGTGAGCCGAAAGCGCGTCGGGGTCGTCTTCGGCGGCCCGTCGAGAGAGTTCGGGGTTTCGTTCCTGTCGGCGCGGTGCCTGCTCGAGAACCTGCCGAAGGAGTCGTGGGAGGCGGTGCCTCTCTTTGTCGGCAAGGACGGGCTCTGGCACGGGCCCGGCGCGGCCCGGGCCGAGATGGACCGCACCTTCGCCCGGCCGTCTCGTGAGGCGCTGCTGGACGGAATCGTGGCGGGGACGTTCCCGGCGCCGTTCGAGGAGGCCGTGGTTTCGTTCGCAGCGGCTATACGCGAGGCCAGCCCGCACGTCCTGTTCCCGATCAACCACGGGACGTTCGGGGAGGACGGCGCGCACCAGGGCCTCTACGAGTCGTTCGGGATCCCATACGTCGGCTTCGGCATCGCGGCGTCGGCCGTTGGGATGGACAAGATTTTGATGAAGGCGGCCTTCGCGGCGGCCGGCCTGGCGCAGGTGGAGTACCTGCCGTTTTCCCGCGCCGACTGGGAGAGCCACGGACGGCGGCACCTCCTGGAGGAGCGGCTCCACATGCTCCACCTCCCGCTCTTCGTGAAGCCGTCGTGTGCGGGGTCGTCGATCGGCATCACGAAGGTGAAGCACGAGCGGGATCTCCCGAAAGCGGTGGCGGTGGCCCTCGAGGTCGACCACCGGGTCCTGGTCGAGGAGGGGGTCGACGCCCGCGAGATCGAGTGCTCGGTCCTCGAAGGCGAGGACGGAAAGCCGACCGAGGCCTCGCTCCCCGGAGAGATCATCCCGGGCCACGAGTTTTATGACTACGAGGACAAGTACATCGACGACCGGTCCAAGAGCGTGATTCCCGCGGACCTGCCGCCGGAGATCGTGGAGGAGATCCGGATGCTGGCGATCGCGGCGTTCGACACGCTCGGCGGCGCCGGATTCGCGCGGGTCGACTTCTTCGTCGAGCGGGAAACGAACCGCGTCCTCCTGAACGAGCTCAACTCGCTCCCCGGCTTCACGCCGATCTCGATGTTCCCGAAGATGTGGGAGGCGACCGGTCTTCCGCTTCCCAGCCTCCTCGACCGGCTCGTCCGGAGCGCGTTCCGAAGGCCGCTGCGAGGGCGGTAGCCGCCACCATTCCCGTCTCCCTTGACAGCGGCATCGGTGTCATCGCCGGGATGATCGTCGGCCTCGACAGGGACGGCCCGGACGTGTTCCAGCGGACCCTTCGCTTCCTCGACTCCGCCAGGATCGACGCCTTGCAGCTCAACATCATGACCCCGCTTCCCGGAACGCCACGCGCTCAGGCCCATTTCGAGAATGTCACCCGAATCCCGGAGGCAGCAGCAACCGGCCAGTCTCCGGCTCCGTAGTAGCTTCAAGGGGAATGAAGAAGGAGGTCTGCCATGGCGACGAAACGAAGCAAGAAGCAAGCCCGCAGCGCGAAGAAGGCTGGCCCGGCGGCTAAATCGAGGGTGGTCGCCAGGGGTGCCGGGGCGGCAAAGGTCAAAGGTGCCGTCCAGGCAGGCGTTCCGGAGAGCCGCAAGCAGAAGAGTCTGCGTCTGCGGACCCTTTCGCCCAGCTTCACCGTCAACGACCTCGGGCAGAGCCTTCGTTTCTACGTCGAAGTCCTGGGCTTCACTGTGAAAGACCGCTGGGAGCACGGGGGCCGGCTGATGGGCGTGATGCTCGCCGCTGGCAGGTGCGAGCTGGGGATCGGCCAGGACGACTGGGCCAAGGGCCGAGACCGCGTCAAAGGGGTGGGCTTTCGAATCTATGCGGAAACGGTTCAAGACCTCGGCGCGCTCGCCGAGAGGATCCGGGCGCATGGTTTCACCGCTCAAGGACCCACGAAGGAGTCCTGGGGCGCGACGACCGTGACGGTGACCGACCCGGACGGCTTCAAGCTCACTTTCACGGAAGAGTGAGCCGAGAGGACCGGGAGCGGGGCAGTCTTAGCGGTACGGGACGACGATTCCCGCGAGCCCGAGGCCGGCCAGCGAGTCCCGGGCGGCCTCGGCCTCGGCCTTCGAGCGGAACGGCCCGAACTTCACCCGCTTGAGGCCCGATGCCTCCTCCAGCCAGGGGGTCGGGTAGCGCTCGGCGAGACGTTTACGGAGCCGCTTCGCTTTTTCCTCATCGCCGAAGGCGCCGGCCTGGACCGCCCACGCCGTCACGGGTCGGTCGTCGCCGTTCGGGGAGGCCCTTCGGCGCGAGTTGTCGCCGACGGTGACGACGGTCAGCTTCACCGGGACGACGCCATCGGCCACGGAGTCGATCTTGGCGGCCGCGGCCTTCGAGAGGTCGACGATCCGCCCCGCCACGAACGGGGCCCGGTCGTTGACGGCGACGCGGACGGTCCGGCCGTTCTTCTCGTTCTTCACGTCGACGACCGTCCCGAGCGGGAGGGTCCGGTGCGCGGCCGAGAGCTTCTCGGGGCGGAAGATCTCTCCGCTGGCGGTCGGAAGGCCGACGAACTCGGCACCGTACCAGGAGGCGAGGCCCCGCTCGGTCCATCCTGGCGGGGCGAGGTCCGCCGGGGTGACCGCTTTGGGGCGCGAATAGCAGGCTGAGAGGAGGAGCAGCCCCGACCCGACGACGACAGGGGCAATGGCGATGGCGGCCGCACGAGCCGGGCGGGCGCCTCCTCGGCTCAGACCCGAACCTCCTCGGCGGCCCCGGCGAGGGCTTCGGGATGGGCCGCGAGGATTGGGGCGATCTCGGTGGCGAGGAACTCGTCCACCTGCTCCGGGGCCCGGCCCACGAAGAGGGCCGGGTCGGTCGCGGCGGCAACATCCTTCGGCGTCAGGCGGAAGACTGGGTCTGCCGCGACCTC
>CALFNC010000120.1 GCA_937902605.1 uncultured Acidobacteriota bacterium
GAGGAGCTCGAGGTCGTCGGGGCCGTTGCGGAGTAGGGTCTGGCAGAGGTGGACGTGGGCCTGGACGAACCCCGGAGTGATCCAGAGGCCGTCGGCGTTCAGCCGCTCCACGAGCCCGCCTCCGCGCTCGACGGCGTCGGCCCGGCAGTGGGCGTCGGTGTGGAGAGCGGTGATGACGCCGTCCTCCACGAAGAGCGCACCACCTGGGGTGACGTCGGTGGGGCGCGTCATCCCGATCACGAGTGCGTTCTCGACGAGAAGAGGGAGCATTCGTCCTGATTATCGCGCCGTGTCCGGCCGCAGGCGGAGAAGGGGCGAGGACCGCGAAGCTATGAAGCTACGGTGCGATGAAGATGTGGAGCATCCGGGAGCGGAGGGCAGGGGGCGTCCGGCAAGTCGGCTGAGGGCGAGCCGCCGAGGCCGAGGCGGTCGGCGATCGGGACCTGCGAGGCGAGAACCAGCGCCGCCAGCTCCGGGAGCGGCACTCCCCACTCCTCCGCCCCCTTCGCCACGCAGCCGCGATCGACTGTTCGCGCGAACGACTTCTCTTTCAGCCGCTTCAGGACCGACTCGACTGGGACGTCGGCGATCTTCTTCGAGGGGCGGACGAGGGCGCAAGCGCCGACGAAGCCGGTCAGCTCGTCCACGGCCAGGAGCGCTTTTGCCATTCTGGTCTCGCGTGGGATCCCCGTGTAGAAAGCGTGGCCGCCGATCGCGAGGATGATCTCCTCGGGCCACCCCTTCTCCCGGAGGATCTCCATCCCCCGCCACACATGGTCGGCCTCGGTCGGGTACTTCTCGTAGTCGAAGTCGTGGAGGAGCCCGGCGATTCCCCACGTGGTCACCTCGTCGGGGTCGGTCACACCGGCCGAACGGGCCATGTGCCGCATCGAGGCCTCGACGGACAGCGCGTGGCGCCGCAGAGGCTGCGAGAGGATGTAGGTTGTGAGAAGGGCCCATGCCTCTTCGCGGGACTTGGCGGTCATAGCCCGAATGGTACGGCATCCGGGACCGGATCGACGCGGGCGAGCCGGTGAACGGGAACCTTCTCGAGATGCCGGCCCTCTTGACCGGCCGGGCAGTCCGGCCGATCCTGATCTTGGAGGACTTCTCCTATGAGCCAGCTGTTCTCTCCGCTATCGCTTCGCGACGTGACCTTCCGGAACAGGGTTTTCGTCTCCCCGATGTGCCAGTACTCGAGCGTTGACGGCTTCCCGTCCGACTGGCACCTCGTCCACCTGGGGAGCCGCGCCGTGGGGGGCGCGGGGCTGGTCCTCACGGAGGCGACTGCGGTCGCGCCCGAAGGACGGATCTCTCCTGTCGACGCCGGCATCTGGTCCGACGAACAAGCCGAGGCCTACCGGCGGATCACGGCGTTCGTCGAGGGGGCTGGCGCCGTCGCCGGGATCCAGCTGGCCCACGCGGGAAGGAAGGCGTCGACGGCGGCTCCTTGGAACGGGGGAGGCCCCGTGCCTCCCGGCCCCGAGGGATGGGTGCCGGTGGGCCCGAGCCCGATCCCGTTCGGCCCCGGCTACACGACCCCGCGCGAGCTGGCGTCAGGGGAGGTCGAGGCGCTGCCGGAACTATTCGCGGCGGCCGCGAGGCGAGCCGTCTCTGCCGGTTTCCGGGTGGCCGAGGTGCACATGGCGCACGGCTACCTCCTGCACGAGTTCCTCTCGCCCCTCACAAACCGGCGGAAGGACGCGTTCGGCGGGGCTCTCGAGAACCGGATGCGGCTCCCGCTCGCGGTGGCCTCCGCGGTCCGCGCGGCGTGGCCCGCGACCTGGCCCGTCTTCGTCCGGATCTCCGCGACCGACTGGGTCGAGGGAGGGTGGGACCTGCGGCAGTCGGTCCAGCTGGCGAAGGAGCTGCGGAAGGCGGGCGTCGACCTGATCGACGTCTCGAGCGGAGGACTCGTCCCGACCGCGAGCGTCCCGGCGGGGCCGGGATTCCAGGTGCCGTTCGCCGAGGCGATTCGGCGGGAGGCGGGACTCCCCACCGGGGCCGTCGGCCTGATCACGAGCCCGGAGCAGGCGGAGCAGATCGTGGCGACGGGGCAGGCGGACGCGGTCCTCCTCGGCCGCGAGTTCCTCCGTCAGGCTTATTGGCCGCTCTCGGCCGCACGGAGCCTCGGCGCCGAATTTCCCCGGCCCCCCCAGTACCAAAGGGCGTAACGAGCCTCACGCCACGAACATCGCATCGCCGTAGCTGAAGAAGCGGTAGCCGGCCGGGACCGCTTCGGCGTAGGCGCGTAGGACACTCTCCCGTCCGGCGAAGGCGGATACGAGCATCAGGAGCGTCGACTTTGGCAGATGGAAGTTCGTCAGGAGGGCGTCGACGACGAGGAACTCGGCGCCGGGGACGAGGAAGAGGCTCGTCTCGAACGGTCCCGCCGCCACCATCCCTCCGTTAGTCCTTGCGGAGGCTTCCAGGCTCCTCACGCTCGTCGTCCCGACGGCGACGACGCGCCGGCCGTTTGCCTTCGCGGCGGCGACCGCTGCGGCTGTGGGTCCGGGAATCAACCCTCGCTCCGGGTCCATCCGGTGCTCCTCGACGACGTCGGTCTTCACGGGTTTGAACGTGCCGATCCCGACGTGGAGCGTCACCGGGACGACCGTAGCGCCGCGTTCGGCGATCCGCTCCAGGATCGCGCTGGTGAAGTGGAGGCCCGCGGTCGGCGCCGCGATTGCCCCCGGCTCGCGAGCGAAGACCGTCTGGTAGTCCGACGCATCCTGGGCGTCGGCGACGCCGCCGGGCCGGTGGATGTAAGGGGGGAGAGGAGCCGACCCGATCCGCTCGAGGTGGGGCTCCACGGCCGACGAGAAGACGACGCGGTAGTGGCCGGTCCCGCTCGGACCGGCCACCTCGCCCTGCAGCCCGTCCCCGAAGTCGAACGAGACCCCCGGCTTCGCCCGGCGTCCCGGTTTCGCGAGGCAGTCCCACGTCTCCGGGGCCGAACCGGCGTGCCGGGAGAGAAGGAACTCGGTGCGACGCCCCCTCGGGTCGAGCCCATACAGCCGGGCGGGAATCACCCGCGTGTCGTTCACGACGAGGACGTCGCCCGGCCGCAGCAGCTCCGGGAG
>CALFNC010000121.1 GCA_937902605.1 uncultured Acidobacteriota bacterium
CGCTCTTCCGATCTCCTCGGCAACGGCGAGGTCCTCGGGATAGGTGATCTTCACGTTCCAGCGGGAGGTGAGGACGACGCGCACCGGGACGCCGATCCGCTCCACCAGCTCCGAGTCGTCGGTAACGTCCCGCTTCCCTTCTTTGCTCATCGCCTCGGCGAGGAGGCTCGCTCTGAAGACCTGCGGCGTCGTGGCCGCCACGAGCTCCTCACGCGGCACCGTCTCGACGATCCTCCCGCTTTCGACTCTCTTGATCGTCTCGATCAGCGCGAAGCCCGCGACGGCGGCTCCCGTCTCGCGAGCCGCATCGACGACAGCCGCCACCTCGACCGGGTCGACCAGGGGACGGGCAGCGTCATGGACGCAGACGAAGTCGTCCTTCCCCGCCGCCGCTGCCCCGAGAGCCGCGGCCACCGACTCCTTCCGCGTCACGCCGCCGTCCGCGACGGCGACCGGGAAGGAGAGGCCCGCCACCGCCTCCTCGAACCGGGTACGGAACTCCCGGGGAACCGACACCACGGCCCGGTCGACCCTCCCGGAGGCGAAGAGCCGGTCGAGAGCGTGGAGGAGCAGGGGACGGCCGGCCAGCAGGACGAGAGCCTTCGGGCCCGAGTCGTGGAACCGGGTCCCGTAGCCGGCCGCCGGCACGAGGGCGATCGTGGTCACGCGGTCACCGACGCACCGAGGATCCTCACCTCGCGAGGATCTCCGTCTCCTTGGCCTTCAGGATGGCGTCGACATCACCCACCGCCTTGTCCGTCAGCTTCTGGATCTCGTCGAGTGTCCGCTTCTCCTCATCTGCGGAGATGGTGGAGGCATTCGCCTCCTTCTTCACCTTCTCGTTCGACTCGTGGCGGTGGTGGCGCAGCTCGACCTTCGTGTGCTCGAGGAGGGCGTGCGCCTTCTTCACGATCTCCTTGCGCCGTTCCTCGGTCGGAGATGGGACGGGGATCCGGATGATCCGGCCATCGGAGGCGGGATTCAGCCCAAGGTCGCTCGTCCGGATCGCCTTCTCGATCGCCGGGCAAAGCGACGGCTCCCACGGCTGCGCGAGGAGGAGGGTCGCGTCGGGGGCCGAGAGGTTCGCCACCTGGCTCAGCGGGGTCGGCGTCCCGTAGTACTCGACCATGATCCCCTCGAGCAGCGACACGGAGGCCCTCCCCGTCCGAAGGTGCTTCAGCTCGGTTCTCAGCGCCTCGATCGAGGTATGCATCCGTCGTTCGGTGTCTTTCTTGATTTCGCTGATCGTCGGCATCGTTCGTCTCCTTCGAGGAGCGGATCTGCAGGATGGTTGGGGAACCGGGGCGTCAGGACGGGAGACCGCCTCCATCGACGGTGCTCCCGGTAGGGTCACCCAGGACGACGCGGCGAATGTTACCTGGGACGAGGAGGTTGAAGACCCGGATCGGGAGCCGGTTCTCGCGGCAGAGGGCGATGGAGGCCGCGTCCATCACGCCGAGTTGCCGCTCGAGGACCTCCTGGTAGGTGACGTGCGCAAGCAGCTTGGCGCCCGGATCCTTCTTCGGGTCCGAGGTGTAGATCCCGTCGACGCGGGTCGCCTTCAGGATCGCGTCCGCCCGGATCTCGCTCGCCCTGAGAGCGGCCGCAGAGTCGGTGGTGAAAAACGGGCTTCCTGTACCGCCCGCGAAGATGACGACACGCTTCTTCTCCAGGTGGCGGATCGCCCGCCGCCGCAGGAACGGCTCGGCGACCGCGCGAACCTCGAAGGCCGTCATCACGCGCGTGAAGAAGCCCCGTTTCTCCATCGCGTCCTGCAAGGCCAGGCCGTTGATCACCGTCGCGAGCATCCCCATGTTGTCGCCCGTCACACGGTCGATCCCCTGGGTGGCGGCCGAGACGCCCCGAATGATGTTCCCGCCCCCGATCACGATCGCGATCTCCACGCCCAAACGGCAGACCTCGGCGACCTCGTCGGCGATGCGAGCGACCACCGCCGGATCGATCCCGAACGTCTGGGCGCCGAGAAGGGCTTCCCCGGAGAGCTTCAGCAGGATTCGCCGATAGACGGGAGCGGCCTGACTCGCGGACGGTTCGCCGTTCACCCCTCGGCCCGTCCCTACTTCGTCAGGGCGGAAACTTCCGCCGCGTAGTCTCCCTGTTTCTTCTCGACTCCTTCGCCGACCTTGAAGCGGACGAAGCGGACGATCTTCGCGTCTTTCTCGCCACGCTCGGCAACGACCTGCGACACCTTCTTCGAGTCATCCTTGGCGAACGGCTGGTCGACGAGGACCACCTCGCCGAACCACTTGGAGATCATTCCCTCGACCATCTTCTCGGCGATCGCTTCGGGCTTTCCTGCCGCCACGGCCTTCGCCCTGGCGATCTCGCGCTCGTCGGCGAGCGCCTTCGGGGAGACGGAGTCCCGGTTCACGTAGAGCGGCGCAAGCGCCGCCACGTGCATGGCGATGTCGCGCGCGAGGACGTCGTCGCACCCGACCGTCTCGATGACGACGACGGTCTTGTCCCCTGGGTGGGCGTAAAGACTGATCTTCGCGCCCTTTCCGGCCACGAGCCGGGCGAATCGGCGGAGCTGCGTGTTCTCCCCCGTCTTCGCGGTGGCGGCCTGCAGCCACTCTCCGATCGTGCCCGTCGCTCCGCTCAGGCCGGACGGGGCGGCCATCGGGTGAAGGACAGCGCCGTCGCCGTCCGGAGCGTCACCGAGCGAGGAGGCCGCGAAGACGAAGTTCGCGAGGAATTGCCGGGCCTTCCCGAAGTCCTCGGTCTTGGCGACGAAATCCGTCTCGCAGTTCAGCTCGACCAGTGCGGCGGTCTGGCCGTCGACCTCGTAGCCGACGAGCCCCTCGGCCGCGGCGCGCCCCGCCTTCTTGGCGGCGGCGGCGAGCCCCTTCTTTCGGAGGATCTTCTCGGCCTCCTCCATGTTCCCGTTCGCTTCCGTCAGCGCCGACTTGCAGTCGAGGATCCCGGCACCGGTCTTTTCGCGAAGCTCCTTGATGAGGGCCGTGGTGATTTCCATCTTCGTTCCCCTGGTTTCGGTTCGGTTTCTCAGGTCGGACCACGGAGGCCCGGTTGAATCGGTTCCGGCGTGAAGAAGCCGGCGGGCGCGGAGTCGATGTTCCGCCTGTCCCGCCGGCGCGTCGGTTCGTCGGTTCGAGATTGGCGGCGTCAGGCCGGAAGGGGAACCACGTCCTTGGGCGCGGCGTCCGGTGCGACCGCCGCGTCCGTCACGCCGAAGTTCGAGGGCATCGGCTCGTCGACGGTGTCGTCGTGAGCCTTGCCGATGAAGCGCTCCTCCTGGGCATGGAGCCCTTCGAGAACGGCGTCCGCGATCTTGGAGGTGAACAGCTTGATCGCTCGAATCGCGTCGTCGTTGCCCGGGATGACGTAGCTGATCGGGTCGGGGTCGCAGTTCGTGTCGACGATCGCCACGACCGGGATCCTGAGCTTGTTCGCCTCCTGGACCGCGATCGCCTCCTTCTTGGGGTCAATCACGAACAAGACGTCCGGGAGCTCGTCCATCTCGGTGATGCCCGAGAGGTTTTTCGCGAGCTTCGACCGCTCGCGATCGAGCTTGATCCGCTCTTTCTTCGTGAGGATCGCGTCGGAGCCCTCGGCGAGCATCGCCTCGATCTCCTTCAGACGCGTGATCGACTTGCGGATCGTCACGAAGTTCGTGAGGGTCCCGCCCAGCCACCGGTTGTTCACGAAGAACATCCCGCAGCGGTTGGCCTCCTCGAAAATGGCGTCCTGCGCCTGGCGCTTCGTGCCGACGAACAGGATGTTCTTCCCCTGCGCCGCGGCCTCCGTGACGAACGTCGCCGCCTCCCGGAAGCACTTCAGCGTCTTCTGGAGGTCGATGATGTAGATTCCGTTCCGTTTCCCGAAGATGAACTTCTTCATCTTGGGGTCCCAGCGCTTCGTCTGGTGCCCGAAGTGGACACCCGCTTCGAGCAGCTCCTTCATCGCGATCTGGCTCATGCTGACCTCGTTACCTCTTGGAGAACTGGAACCGGGCCCGGGCGCCGCGCTGACCGTACTTCTTCCGTTCCTTCATGCGCGAGTCGCGTGTGAGGAGGCCGGCCTTCTTGAGGGTCCCCCGCAGCTCTACATTGAAGAGACACAGGGCGCGTGCGATCCCGTGGCGGATCGCCCCCGCCTGACCGGCGCTACCGCCGCCGTCGACAACCGCGACCATGTCGAATTTCTCGGCCGTCTCGGTCAGCTGAAGGGGCTGCCGGATCACCATCTTCAGGACGTCGTTCGGAAAGTATTCGTCGAACGGCCGGTCGTTCACGAGGAACGACCCGTTACCCGCGCGCAGGAACACGCGGGCCACCGCCTCCTTGCGGCGCCCGACCGCGTGGTATTGAAGATTCGTCAAGGTTCCGTCTCTCCTGTCGTCCGTGTCGTCGATTTCGTTATGGCGTGATGCCGAAACTCTCTTGCCGTCTCTTGCCGTCTCTTGCCGGGGTCAGGACACCGAGACTTGTGCCACGTGGGGGTGGCTCGGCCCTGCGTAGACCTTCAGCTTCTTGATCATCTTCC
>CALFNC010000122.1 GCA_937902605.1 uncultured Acidobacteriota bacterium
CCGGATGGTGAGGCCCGACGGGACGGAACGGGTGGTCCACAGCCAGGGAGAGAACGAGTGCGACGCCGACGGTGTGCCCGTCAAGGTGCGCGGCTCGGTTGCGGACGTCACCGAACGGAAGCGTCAGGAGGAGCGCCTCGTCTGGCTGAATCGCGAGCTCGAGGAGCTGGCCTCGACCGCGCGGGAGCTCTCCCGGGCGCGCGACCTGGCCTCGGTGACACAGATCGTTGGGCGGGCAGCCCGGATGCTCAAGGAGGCGGACGGGGCGGCGGTGAACCTTCGGGAAGGCGGCACGTGCTGCTGCGCCGACGAGGACGCGATCGGGTCGCTCTGGAAGGGTCAGCGGTTCCCGGTCAACGAGTGCATCTGCGGATGGGTGATGGAGCGCGGGCAGGCGGCGGCCGTCGAGGACGTCCGGACCGACCCCCGGGTGCACGCGGAGTCCTACGCCAAGACATTCGTTCGGAGCATGCTGGTGGTCCCGGTCGGCCGGCCCGAGGCCATCGGGGCGATCGAGATGTACTGGGCGACACCGCGCCGGATCGACCGCGAGGATGTCCGTTTCGCCCAGGCCCTTGCCGACACGGTGGCGGTGACGATCGAGAACGTGCAGCTGAACGCCGACCTGGACGGGCGGGTCCGCGAGAGGACGGCCCAGCTCGAGCAGGCGAACCGGGAGATGGAGGCATTCACCTACTCCGTCTCCCACGACCTCCGGGCGCCGCTCCGGGCGATCGACGGGTTCTCCTCGATGCTCGAGCGGCGGAGCGGCGCCGTGCTGGGAGACGAGGGGAAGAGGCTCATCGGGGTCGTCCGGGCCAACACACAGAGGATGGGGGCTCTCATCGACGACCTCCTCGCCTTCTCACACGTGAGCCGGAGCGAGATGCGGGTCGGCCGCGTCGACATGGAGAGGCTGGCGCGGGCAGCCTTCGAGGAGATCGTCCCGGACGCCGCCGCGCAGAGCAGGATCTCGTTCGAGGTCGGATCGCTCCCGGACGCGCGGGGAGACGCTTCCCTCCTCCGGCTCGTCTGGTCGAACCTCCTGGGCAACGCCGTGAAGTTCTCGAGCGGAGGGGAGCGGCCGGTGATCCGGATCGTGGGCGAAGTCGACGGGAACCGTGCGATCTACCGGATCTCCGACAACGGGGTCGGGTTCGACATGGCCTACGTCGGGAAGCTGTTCGGCGTCTTCCAGAGGCTCCACGGGATGAACGAGTTCGAGGGAACCGGCGTCGGCCTCGCGCTCGTCCACCGGATCGTCACCCGCCACGGGGGAGACGTGTCGGCGGTCGGCGCGGTGGGAGACGGCGCGACGCTCACCTTCTCCCTTCCGGCCGCCTGAAGGCCTCCGCGGCCGGCCTAAGAAAAACGCCCCCGGGCGAGAACCCGGGGGCGCCTGCCGAGCCCGACGACCGGGCCCGGAAATTGGTTCGGAGCTACTTCTTCTCAGGGGCCTTCTTCTCGGCGGCAGGGACCTTCGCCCAGTCGATCTTCCCGTCCTTGCCCTTGGCGGTCTGGACCTTCTTGCCGAAGTCGCTGAGGTCGGGAGTGCCCTTCTTGGGAATCGCGACGTTGTGGCAGGTCTTGCAGTTGGCCGTGGCGTCCTTGGCCTTGTACTCCTTTTGGATGTCCATGGTGGCGAGGGCGGAGCTGGCCAGCCCGAGGGCCGCGAGCATGGCGATGACGGTGGTCGTGGTCTTCTTCATGTCAATCCTCCTAGTTTCGATTGTCCCGTAAAAAGGATCCGCGCACTTTCTATCAAATTGGGTGCCAACGCAAGTCCGATGAGGCCAGGGGCGCACCTCCCGAAAGTGAGGGAAGGCGTGAGGGGCGAGGACGCCTTAACTTCAGTGCTTTTCCTGGAGGAACACCTTCAGCGCCTCCCACGAGCGGCCGTCGGCCTTCGCGTTGTAGGCGGCGCCCTTCGACGGGTCGCTGCCCGCGTCCGCGATGGTGAACGCGTGGACGGCGCCCGCGTAGAGGTTCATCTGCCAGTCGACCTTCGCATCGTCCATCTCCTTCTGGAAGGCCGCCACCTCAGCGGGGGGAACGTACGGGTCGGCCGCCCCGTGGAGGACCAGGACGCGGCACTTGATGTTCTTGGCGTCGGCCGAGTTCTTGGTGGCCAGGCCGCCGTGGAAGGTGATGACGCCGGCGAGCGGCGCGCCACTGCGGGCCAGCTCGAGGACGGTCGTCCCGCCAAAGCAGTAGCCCATCGCGAAGATCTTTCCCCCATCGACCCTGGAGTTCCGCGCCAGCGTGTCGAAGGCCGCCCGCACCCGCGAGCGGAGGAGGGGGAGATCCCCCTTGAACTTCCCGGCCAGCTGCCCCGCCTCCTGGGCGTCCTTCGCGCGGATCCCCTTGCCGTAGATGTCGGCCGCCAGGGCGACATAGCCGAGGGCAGCGACCTGCCGGGCCCGCATCTTGGAGTTTTCTCCGAGGCCCATCCAGTCGTGGACCACGACCATTCCGGGACGTTTCCCGTGGAACGAATCGTCCCAGGCGAGGTACCCCTCGCAGACCTGGTCACCATCCTTGTACTCGACCGTCTCGGCCCTGATGGCGGCGTGCGACGGATGGGCGGCGACGGCTACAAGAACGACGGCGAGGGCGGCGGCGAGACGAATCATCGGGTTTCCTCCTGTTCCTGGTTAACGCTACGAAATCCACCGGCCCGGGGATTTCGCAGCGACCCCGCCATCCCGCTATGCTCGATCCGGAGGACTTATGGAACCGTTCCGCTACCACGTCTACGCCTGCGACCAGCAGAAGCCCGAGGGAGCGCCCTGCTGCTCCGCCCGCGGTTCCGCCCGGACGATCGACGCTCTGCGCCGCGAGCTGGCGCAACGAGGTCTCGCGGACGAGGTGCAGGTGACCGCCTGCGGCTCGCTCGGCTTGTGCGAGAGAGGGCCGAACTTCGTCGTCTACCCGGAGGGCGTCTGGTACTCGGGGGTGGCCGCGGAGGACGTCCCGGAGATCGTACGAAGTCACTTTCTCGAGGGGCGGCCCGTCGAGCGTCTCATCCAGCGCGACGGGGGGGTGCTGAAAACAGAGATCGGAGGAAACCGCGACCGGTTTCTCGCCGCGTTGAAGGCGCGGGACGCCGCAGGGGTCCTACCCGACGACGTCGCCCAGACCCTCCGGGGGTTCATGGAAAGCCGCGTTCTCCTGACCGCGGTCGAGCTGGACCTGTTCACCGCCGTGGGAGAGGGCGCGTCTGCCGACGAGGTGTCGAAAAGG
>CALFNC010000123.1 GCA_937902605.1 uncultured Acidobacteriota bacterium
TGCGCCCGCGCGAGCGTCGCTGCCTCCTCGGCCGCCGCGTCCCTCGTCCGTCGCGGAGGTCCCGCTCTCCGACTACGTGAGCCGCGTGGCGTTCCCAATCTCGGCTCCGGGCGCGCCGGCCGGTTTCGGTCAGAGACTGCTCGCCGCCCTGGTGGACGGGGTGATCCTGGCCGCGATCAACCTTCTCCTGATGTCGCCGGTGATCCTCGTGTCGGTCTTCCTCGGCACCCAGCGCGACGCGGCCTCGCCTCGGTGGGAGGTCCTCGTCATCACGGGGCTCTCCGGAATCCTGATCGTCGCCGCCGATCTCTGGTACACGGTAGGAGGGCTCGCGCAGAGCGGACGGACGCCCGGCAAGGCGCTTCTCAAGATCGCCGTTGTAGGGCCGGCCGGGACCACCGGGACCGGGATCGGCTACCGGAAGGCTTTCGTCCGCCTCTTCTTCCAGATCCTCGGCTCCATCCCGATCTGGCTCGGGACCCTGATCATGCTCTTCCGGAAGGATCGCCGCGCCTGGCACGACGTGATGTCGGGGACGTGGGTCATCCGGGTTGGGTAGAAAAGTGGGTTTACCCCTCCGCGCCGGGATGGCCGTCGCCGACTCTTAGCCCCTGAAATAAGCGATCGTTGCCGCGATCCCCTCGTCGAGCGAGATCTTCGGCTCCCAGCCAAGGAGCCGCTTCGCCTTGGAGATGTCGGGGCGGCGCTGCTTCGGGTCGTCCGTGGGGAGCGGCTTGTGGATGATGGTCGACATGCTCCCTGTCGCCCGTTGAATCGTCTTTGCGAACTGCATCACGGTCATCTCGGCCGGGTTCCCGATGTTCACCGGGTCGACGACGTCGGAGAGGAGCAGCCGGTAGATCCCCTCGATCAGGTCCGAGACGAAGCAGAACGACCGGGTTTGGGATCCGTCGCCGAAGACCGTCAGCGGCTCTCCGCGCAGCGCCTGGCCGATCAGGGATGGGACGATCCGGCCGTCGTTCGCGCGCATCCTCGGGCCATAGGTGTTGAAGATTCGAATGATTCGGGTGTCGACCTGGTGGAAGTTCCGATAGGCCACGGTCATCGCCTCGGCGAACCGCTTGGCCTCGTCGTAGCAGCCGCGCGGGCCGACCGGGTTCACGTTCCCCCAGTAGTCCTCGGGCTGTGGGTGGACGAGGGGGTCGCCGTAGACCTCCGACGTCGAGGCGAGGAGGAAGCGGGCCTTTTTGGCTCGGGCCAGCCCGAGCGCCTTGTGCGTCCCGAGGGCGCCGACCTTCAGCGTCTGGATCGGGATCTGAAGGTAGTCGATGGGCGACGCCGGGGAGGCGAAGTGAAGGATGGCGTCGATCGGGCCGTCCAGGTAGATGTACTCGGTGACGTCGTGGAAGATGAACCGGAACCGCTCGTGGCCGGCGAGGTGGGCGATGTTCCGGACGTCCCCGGTAACCAGGTTGTCCAGGCCGATGACGTGGTGTCCCTCGGCGATCAGGCGGTCGGTGAGGTGGCTGCCCAGGAACCCGGCGGCGCCGGTGACGACGACTCTCATTCGACGCGCATTGTAGGGGATCGGCCTGAGCCGGCGCCCCCTACACGCGCCCCAGGCCGACGTAGTTCCAGCCGAGCCGCCGCATCTCCTTCGGCTCGTAGAGGTTTCTCAGGTCGACGAAGGTTTTCGCCTTCATCGTCTTCCCGAGCCGGTCGAGGTCGAGCTTGCGGAACTGATTCCAGTCGGTGGCGAGGACGACGGCGTCGGCCCCCGCGACGCAGGAGGCGACGTCCGTGGCCAGCGTGGTTTTCGGGAGGACGGGACGCGCGTTCTCCATCGCGGCCGGGTCATAGGCCGACACGGTTGCGCCGCGTGCCTCGAGATCGGCGATCAGTTTCAGGCTCGAGCTGTCCCGGATGTCGTCGGTCTCCGGCTTGAAGGCAATGCCGAGGACCGCGATCTTCTTCCCCTGGAGCGGTCCGCAGACGTGCTCGACCTTGTCGATCATCCGCGCCTTGATGGCGGCGTTCGCCACGAGGACAGCCTCCATGATCTCGAAGCGGTAGCCGTTCTTGCGGGCCAGGTCGACGACCGCGGAGGAGTCCTTAGGGAAGCAGGAGCCGCCGTACCCTGGGCCCGGGTTGAGGAACTGCGGGGCGATTCGCTTGTCCAGCCCCATCCCGCGCGCGACGTCCTTCACATCGGCCCCCATCCGCTCGCACATCGCCGCCATCTCGTTGATGAACGTGATCTTCAGCGCGAGGAAACCGTTGGAGGCGTACTTGATCAGCTCGGCCGACTCCACGTCGGTCACGACCATCGGGACCCCCGCGACGCCGAGCGGCGAGTAGACGTCCCTGACGATGGCGATCGCCTCCTCATCGCGAGAGCCGATGACGACGCGGTCGGGGTGCATGAAGTCCTCGATGGCCGACCCCTCGCGGAGGAACTCGGGGTTGGAGACGACCGAGAACTTGTGGCGGCCCGGGTTCGTCCGGAGGATGTCCTCGATCTGAGCCCCGGTCCCCGTCGGGACCGTCGACTTCGTGATGACCACCTTGTACCCGTTCATGTGGCCGGCGATCGTCTGGGCGACCTCGAAGATGAACGAGAGGTCGGGGGAGCCGTCTTCCTTGGGGGGCGTCCCGACGGCGATGAAGATCACGAGTGCCCGCTCGATCGCTCCCTGTAGCTCGGTAGTGAAGTGGAGTCGCCCTGCCTTCTCGTTCTTGTGGATCAGCTCTTCGAGGCCCGGCTCGTAGATCGGCGAGATCCCCTTCTCCAGGAGCTCGATCTTCGAGGAGTCCTTGTCCACGCAGGTGACGTCCATGCCGAAATCGGCGAGGCAGGTACCGGTGACCAGCCCGACATAGCCGGTCCCGACCATGCAGATGTTCATCGCATCACTCCTGAGCTCCACGGCCGGTCGCCGGGGCCGGGGGAGTTTAACTCCGCTCTTCGTCGCCTCGCGCGGGCCGAGCGGTAAGAGCGGGCCAGGCCTCGCGAGTCAGGAGGAGGCGCCGGACTCCAGCGCGGCCCAGATCGCGTCGAGGGCGTCCCGCGCACCGGCCCGGATCCGGAGGTCCACCAGATCCGAGACCTCGCTCTCCCCGGGGTTGATCTCCACGGTCGGCACCCCCCGGGCTCGCGCGAGCGACACTGGCGCCGCGATGTAGGGAAAGACGCTCGTCGTCCCGATCGTCACCACCAGGTCGAAACCGAGGTCCAGCTCCTTCTCGAGCCGGTCGAGCGCCGGCTCCGGGAGCATCTCGCCGAAGAGGACGACATCAGGTCGGACCATGGACCGGCAGGCCGGACAAGCCGGCGGGATCGTCAATGCTCCGTAATCCGCGACCCGTTCGCGCCACGCGCAGGCCGTGCAGGTGAGCTCATGCAGGTTGCCATGGATCTCGATGAGCTCCTTCGAGCCGGCCCGGCGGTGGAAGCCGTCCACGTTCTGCGTCAGGACGACGCAGCGTGGGATTCGGCGCTCCAGGAGCGCGAGGACCTCGTGCCCCCGGTTCGGGACCGCCCCGCGGCAGGCGCGCTCGATCTCGGCGAGGTACTTCCAGGTCAGGTCGGGGCGGCGGGCGAAGACCTGCCCCGAGAGGAGGACTTCGATCGGTAGCCCCTCCTCGGTGGCCCCCGAGTCGTACAGCCCGCCGATGCCGCGGTAGGTCGGCAGGCCGGAATCGGCCGAAATCCCGGCGCCGGTGATGAAGAGGGCGGAGCGGACCTGGGCGAGGAGCCGCGCGACCTTCAAAACGGCGGACGGGCTTTGTTGCTGGCTCAAAGGCGTCGTCTCCACACCACGAATTCTCCACCACCCGGCTTCCTTATCGTCGGTCACGGCGGGAGGCCTTTGCGCCGGAGGATCCGCGGGACCGTCGTGCCTCTAGAATGTTGCCGCATTGCGGAGCGAGACGAACGACATCGACATCCGGTCCGACGCTGAGTCGATCGGGGCGGGGCGCGTGGTCACCAGGCACGCGGCGGGGAGCCGTCTCTGGGCGGAGGGGGACGAGGCCCACCACGTCGTCCTGCTCCTCGCCGGCCGATGCCGCCTCACGGCCAAGACCGCCTACGGCGATTACACCGTCGTGGAGCTTCAGGCCCCATGCCTCGTTGGCGCGTCCGAGGTACTCTCGGGTCGGGCGCGGTTTGCGTCGCTCGAGGCGATCGACGAGGGGGAGTCCGTCCAGCTCGGCG
>CALFNC010000124.1 GCA_937902605.1 uncultured Acidobacteriota bacterium
GCCTCTTCGGGACCGACCTCGCCGACCTGGTCCAGTCGGTGGCGACGCTCGCCGGCCTCGTCGTCTACGTCGTCTCGCTCTCGCCGGAGCTGACGCTGGTGGTGTCGGTCGTCGCCCCGGCCATCGTGGTCCCGGTGGTGGTGATCGCCCGGGGGCTCCGCCAGCTCTCGAAGTCGGGCCGGGAGCGGATGGGAGACCTGACGGGAGTCCTGTCCGAGACGCTGCGCGGCCACCGCGTCGTCCAGGCATACGGGGCCGAGACTTACGAGGCAACCCGCTTCGAGCAGGTCAACCAACGCACGTTCCACCTCCTCCGGAAGGCGGCGCGTGTGATGGCTGTCTCGTCGCCCCTCCTGGAATCGGCATCGATCCTGGCGTTTCTCGTCCTCATCGTCTACGCGGGGAGCAGGATCCGCGGCGGGACGATGACCCTCGGGGTGGTGATCTCGTTCGGCGCGAGCCTCGCGATGATGTACCAACCGCTCAAGCGCGCGACGCGGATCAACCTCGCGCTGCAGCAGGCCCTGGCCTCCGCGCGGCGGCTCTTCGAGGTCCTCGATGCGCCGATCGCGGTCGTCGATCAGCCTCAGGCCCGCGCGATGGCTCCGTTCGGCCGGGAGATCCGATTCGAGGGAGTCTCGTTCGCCTACCCGGGACGCGGCCACGTCCTCCAGAAGGTCGACCTCGCCATCCCCAGAGGGGCGGTTGTGGCGCTCGTCGGGCCGTCGGTGGCCGGGAAGACGACCCTCGTAAATCTCCTGCCGCGTTTCATGGACCCCCAGCTGGGCCGGATCACCGTCGACGGGGTCGATGTCCGGGACTTGACGCTGGCGTCCCTGCGCGCGTCGATCGGCCTCGTGACGCAAGAGGTGATCCTCTTCGACGACACGATTCGCCACAACGTGGCCTACGGCCGCGATGGCGTTCCTGAGGCAGCGATCCGGGCGGCCCTGCGCGCGGCCAACGCTGAGGCATTCGTCGATGACGTGCCGGGAGGGCTCGACGCGCGGATCGGCGAGGCGGGGGGCCGTCTGTCGGGCGGGCAGCGCCAGCGGCTCGCGATCGCGCGGGCCCTCCTGAAGGACCCGCCCATCCTCGTCCTGGACGAGGCGACGTCGTCACTCGACACCGAAAGCGAGCGGGCGGTACAGGAGGCCCTGGAGCATCTGATGGCGGGAAGGACGACAATCGTCATCGCCCACCGGCTCTCCACAGTCCGGCGGGCCGACCAGATCGTGGCGATAGAGGAGGGCCGGATCGTCGAGCGAGGGACACACGCGGAGCTTCTCGCGGCTGGCGGCCTCTACCGGAGGCTTCACGACCTCCAGGCATTCTCGGGAGAAGGGGAGGAGACACCTTGAAGTCGATGACCGGGTTCGGGCGGGCGACGGCGACGCTTCCGGATGGCACGGAGCTGTCGGTGATAGTCCGTGGCGTCAACCACCGCTTCCTCGACCTTGCGATCAAGATGCGCGACGAGTTCGCGCCGCTCGAGCCGGCCCTCCGCCGCCTCGTGGGCGAATTCGTCCTTCGCGGACACGTCGACCTCCTGATCCGGTCGCAACGGCCGGCGGGAAAGACGGCGACGTTCGACGCCGAGGCGGCGGCCCGGTACGCCGGGCTCTGGAAGGAGACGGCAACCGCGATGGGCCTTCCGTCCGAGCTCACGGCCCGGGATCTCTTGAGCCTCCCGGGCGTCGTCCGGACCGACGAGCCTGCGGAGGCGGACGAAGCGGTCCGGCAGGCGCTCATCGCCACGGTTCGCCGAGCGCTGGAGGACTTCGACGCCACGCGGTACAAGGAAGGCGAGGCGGTCAAGGGGGCGCTCGAGGCGATCCTCACCAGGCTCGAGGAGGGGGTGGCTCGCCTCGATCGGGAATGCGACCAGGTGGCGGCGAGGCTGGCCGAAACGCTCCGGGAACGCGTGAAGAAGCTCGCCGAAGGGGTTCCTCTCGACGAGGGACGCTTGGCGCAGGAGGTGGCGCTGCTTGCCGACCGCGCCGACATCTCGGAGGAGATCGACCGTCAGAAGGCCCACCTCGCTGAGGTGCGATCCAGGATCGGCGAGGAAGGCTCCATCGGGAAGCGCCTCGACTTCCTCGCCCAGGAGCTTCACCGCGAGACGAACACCGCCGGTCAGAAGTCCCGGGAGCTCCCCGCGCTACGGGCGGTCCTCGACCTGAAGTCGGACGTGGAGGCGCTGAAGGAGCAGGTGCAGAACGTCGAATGAGCAACGCGCGCGGCGACCTATTGATCGTCTCCTCCCCGTCTGGCGCCGGGAAGACCACACTGATCAGAAAGCTCCTCGAGGATCGGACGCTGGGACCCGGATCCCTTCACTTCTCCGTCTCCCACACGACCCGGGCCCCGAGGGCGGGGGAGGTGGACGGACGCGAGTACTACTTTGTGTCGCCGCATGCCTTCGTCGCACTGCGGGAGGCCGACGGTTTCCTCGAGAGCGCCGAGGTGCACGGCCATCTCTACGGCACCTCGCGCAAGGAGGTCGAGCCACGGCTCGCCGCTGGCGTGGACGTCCTCCTCGACATCGATGTCCAGGGGGCCCGCCAGGTCCGGTCCCGCGTCGCTGAGGCGGTCAAGATCTTCGTCTTCCCGCCCTCGAGGGAGGTCCTCGAGGCCCGGCTCCGGGCCCGCGCGTCCGACTCCCCGGAATCGGTGGCCCGCCGGCTCGCGGCAGCCCGGCGGGAGCTCGCGGAGTTCGGCGAGTACGACTATGCGATAATCAACGAAGACCTCGGGGCGGCTGCGGATGAGCTCCGCGCCGTTCTCGTGTCGCGGCGGGCTAGCAGGGACCGGCGGCGTGAGCAGCTCGAGGCAATTCTGAAGACTTTCTCTCCCTGACCGCCTGTCCGCCTCACCGTTAGCCGTGGAGAACGACTCATGTACGAACTTCCCCCGAACATCGAATCGAAATTCCGTCTCGTTCATATCGCCGCGCGGCGAGCCGAGCAGCTGATGCAGGGCGCCCGGCAGAGGATCGAGACGACCCACACGAAGGCGGCCCGTATCGCGCTCGACGAAGTTCACGCGGATCTCGTGCGCTGGCAGATCGCGGGGACCGAACCGACCGAGGTGGACGCCGAGGCGGCGGCCGCAGCGGACCTCCTTCCGACGGTCGCGGACTGACGAAAATTCGCCGAAGGGAAGGCCGATGACCAGGTCCCGGGCGAGCGTCGTCCTCGGCGTGACCGGGGGGATCGCCGCTTACAAGTCGGCCGAGATCGTCCGGGCGCTCGTCCAGGCCGGCGTCTCCATCCAGGTGATGATGACCGCGGCCGCGACGAAGTTCATCTCGCCGCTGACATTGGGCGTGCTCTCGGGCAAGCCGGTGATCGCGGACCTCTGGGACGCTGCCTCCGGGGCCGTCGACCACATCGAGCTGGCCCGCCGGACGGACGTTCTGGCCGTTGCGCCGGCGACCGCGGACATCCTCGCGAAGCTGGCGCATGGGATCGCTGACGACGTCCTCTCCACTTACGCTCTGGCCCACCGGGGCGAGGTCGTGGTAGCGCCCGCGATGAACAGCTGGATGTGGTCGCACGACGCGACGATCGCCAACCTGGAGACCCTCCGAAGCCGCAGCGTCACGATCGTCGAGCCAGGGTCGGGCGAGCTGGCCTGCGGCGACGTCGGTCCCGGACGGCTCGCGGCTCCGGACGCCATCGTTCAGGCGGTTCTGGCTGCCGCTGGC
>CALFNC010000125.1 GCA_937902605.1 uncultured Acidobacteriota bacterium
CCTGACGAGTCGGGCAGCCAGCTGACGTCGCCGACCTTCCCGGGAATCTCGTGCGCCATGCACTTCCCCGAGTCGACGTCCAGGACGTAGAGCGTCGAGTTCTCGTCGCCCGCCCGATACATCCCGAACGCCAGCAGCTTCCCGGAGTCGTTCGGGGCCGTCCACGAGATCGTCACGAGCCCCTTCGCATCGAGCGCGTTCGGGTCGACGAGGAGCCGGGGCTTCCCATCGAACCCTTCGCGCACCCAGACCTTCGACTGGTTCTCGGACCCTTCCCGCTTCGAGTAGAAGTACCGGTTCCCCGACATGTGCGGCAGCAAGACCGACCCGACCTCCATCAGCTCGCGCAGCCGCTTCTCGATCGCCTTCCGGCCCGGTAGGTTGTCCACGACCGACCGGGTGTAGGCGTTCTGGGCGTCGGTCCAAGCGGCGACTTCTGGCGTGACCGCTCCCTTCGCGTCTCCTTCCAGCCAGCGATATGGATCGGTGATCGACTCCCCGTGGACGGTGTCGGTCACCGGTCTGGCCTGCGTGGGCGGCGGCCCGGCGAGGAGGAGCGAGGGGGCGAGGCAGAGGCATATGAGCATCAGGTGCGCGGTACGGCTCTTCATGAGGGAATCTTACGGCTCGGCCACGCCGAAGTTCCGATCCGGTGGATATCCGGATCGAGACTCTGACGCGGCCTACCGCCGTTCCCGGATCGCCCTTGCCGCGACGGCGCCGACGAGGGGGGGGCGCCGAGCTTCACGAAGCGGCCCACCCAGCCGCGGAGGGACCCGAGCCAAAGCAGGGGCCTGGCCTCATTTCACAAGGAGTCGAATCTCCGCCGGAAGGGCATCGCGACCATCGAAGCCCCCGCCGAGGTTTCGCGGTGCGGCGAGACGGCGGCCGGCCTCGAAGCTGCCCCAGGTCGAATCGTTCGCTCCGCGCCCTTCCGGGTAGCAGTCGGTCCCTCCAAGGTCAAAGAAGAGCCCGGCCTGCGACGCTTCGTGCCAACGCGGCTGCTTCGGATCCCGAGTCGCCCAGGCTGGATCGTCGTCGGTGAAACCGAGGCACTGGGATACCTCGGTACAAAAGTACGTGTCATCCCCTGCCGCGTCTAGGAAGAGCCCCGTCGATCGCTTCATCGCCGCGCCGAGCGCCATCCGGTTCGCCGCGTAACGGTCGTTCCCCGCCAGGTCACACAGCACCCCGACGGCGAAGTCCCACCCGCATCCCATCCCCGCGCCTCCGGTGCCGACGAGGGCGTACCTGTCGTCTCCCGCTACATCGAGAAGCGCTCCTACCGCGAAGTGAGCCGCGGACCCCTGCGCATACCAGACCGCCTCGTAAAGGTCGTCACCGCCTCCCTCCGCGAGGACTCCGGTGCCGAACCAGTACCCGGCTCCCTGACAGAAGGTGCCTCCCCTGTACTCGTCGTTCCCCCGGAGGTCCACGAGAACGCCGAGCCCGCCGGCCCACGACCGCTCCACCTGATCGACGCGCCGCCCCACCCCGGCTCCCTGGGCGTTCGACGTCGCGGCCAGCCCCCCCGCCCGCGGGTCGGGACGGCCCGCCCTAGCAGGATCCCTGACCGCCTCGTAGACGTCGTTTCCCTCCAGGTCGACGAGCGCGCCGCATCCTCCCGGCCCGCCGTAGCCCTGCCCGTCGTGCAGGATTTCATACCGGTCGTCTCCGGCGCGATCGAGGAGCATCGCTCCTCCGAAGATCGCCGCCCCCTGTCCCGCCGAGCCGAGCCGATAGTCGTCGCGGCCGCTTTCATCCACGAGGACCCCCACGCCGAACTGTCCGTATCCCTGCGAGCGCTCGGCAGCCCGGGATCGGTCATTGCCCTCCGCGTCCCACAGAACGCCCACCCCGCCGAGCCCGCTGCCTTGCGACGGCTCGCCTGGCCCGGCGTCGTACAGGTCGTCCCCGGAAAGGTCCAGAACGACGCTGACCGGCTGATCGGGCCACCGGCCTGCGGCGTGCGACCCGGCGTAGACGTCGTCACCGCCCAGATCGACCAAGAGGAGAAACGGTCTTTCACCTCGCGAGACGACGTGGCGGTCGTTCCCGGTCCCCGCCACGCGGATTCGCCCCAGAGCCGTCTCGACGTCCCAGCGGAGCGAACCGAGCACCTTCGGGTCCACGCCCGAGATCGCGGTGCGAAGCTCCCGGGCGGCGCGCTCGACAGCCGCCAAGAGGTCCTCCCCCGCCTGGGCCATCGCGAGACCGTCGATGGCTTTCGCCGCCTCCTCGACCTCGGCGAGCGGCGGCATCTCTGCTTCGGAAATGGCGTCGGTCAGGCCCGCTCGCCCATCCGCCGCGATGGCGACCGCGGGGTTCACGCCGCGCCAGGCCCGACGCACCTCCGTATCGGCGTCAGCGCGCGCCGGGACCGGCCGCGAG
>CALFNC010000126.1 GCA_937902605.1 uncultured Acidobacteriota bacterium
TCGCCTTGCGGGCTGGGGAGAGAAGACGTCCAGCGTTCGAGGGATTGATCGAGACGGAGCGCTCCAGGTAGTCGATCGCGGCCGGCCAGTTCTTCTCTCCCAGCTGAAAATTGGAGAGCGCGACGAGCGTTCCCTCGTTCCTCTCGTTCAGCTTGAGCGACTGCTTCCAGTTGGCTTCTGCAAGCGCTTTCTCGCCGCGCGCCGCGTAGGAGTCGCCCAGGAGTCGGTATGCCTCGCTGGAGTTCGGCTCCAGCTCGATCGCGCGGTTCGCCGCCGACTGCGCCAGGAACGCATCTCCCCGCTGAAGGGCAGCCCGCCCTCCAGCCAGAATGTCGCCGAACGGGGAGGCGGACCGCTCCGGAGCGGGAACGGTAGACGGCGACGGCGAAACCGTGGGCGAGGCCGACGGCGACGGGGTCGGGACAAGCGTGGGACGGACGGGGAGAGGTACGGGCTCCGGTGGGGAGGCCGCGGTTACGGCCGGGACTGCGGCCTGCTTGCGGGCTTCTGCGGCCTCCGCGGGCCGACCCGACGCGTCGAACGCGCGAGCGAGGAGCGCCCACCCTTCGGGGTCGAGCCGTCCGGGAGGAAGGTTGGTCAGGTCGTAGACCACTTCCGCGGCGTGGCCGTCTCGGAGCTTCTCCTCAGAGATCCTTTTCAGCTCGACCAGGTCGACCGGCGGAAGGGGAGGGATCTGCGTAGAACGGACCGCGGTTCGGACTTCGTCGATCAACCGTAGAAAATCGGGGCTGAAGAACTCGGGGACGATCTCCAGGGCGAGTTCGGCGGTGAAAGCCCGTCGCACCGATTCCCTTGCGAGCTTCGCGTTGCGATCGTTGAAATGGGACCAGCCGGCCTGCAGCTCCATCTTGCCTCGCCGGCCGGCGTCCGCCGCCGAGGCCGCGGCGTCCTGGAACTTCGTCGCCGCGTCCCGGAACCGGCCCCCACGGAAGGCCGACCGGGCTTCCCGCTCGAGCGAGTCGCTCACTCCCTGCCCCGCGACGACGCCGGGAGAAGCAATTGCCAGACCGGCGACGAGGAGAAATGTGAGGCCCCGCACAGCGCGGATTCTAATTCGGATCGTCCCGGGCAGAGCGGAGGTGTCGAGACTACTTCTTCCGAAGCTCGAACGGTGCCTTCACGGTGTCGTCCTCGGGGACGACGACGTCCTTCTCCGCCGTCTCGAAGCCCGGGTGCCGCACTTCGACGCGGTGGGGACCCGTGGCGATCGTCTTCTTGAGCGGGGCGACGCCCACGGGCTTTCCGTCGACCAGCACCTCGGCCCCGTTCGCCTCGACGTTCACGGCGACCTGGAGCAGCCCGCGGGCCGGGAACTCCGCCTGTACATCTGTGGTCTTCCCGCCCTTGACCTCGAAGTCCTTCTCGACCGTCACGAAGTCGGCCACGGCGAAGACGGCCTTATGACGGCCGGCCGAGATCGGCTCGAGGCGGATGCCGGCCGGTGGAACGCCGCCTCTTTTCTTCCCGTCCACTGTGAGGACGGCGTAGACATTGGAGCGGAAGAACGCCTTCCCGGCGCTTTCCCGGATGATAGGAGCCGGCGGCGTGGCGCTGACGGGCGTCGAAGGCGTCTGAGGCGCCGCGGGCGTCGGTGCCGGAAGAGTCGGAGCCGCTGCAGGTGTCGCCACCGCCGGTATCGGTGCCGCCGCGGGAACAGCTGCCGGTGCGGTCGGAGACGGGGTCGGGACGCTCTCCGGGACCGTTTCCGTGGCTTTCCCTGGGTTTCGAACGGCGAAAAACCACCCGGCCCCACCCACCACGGCGAGGAGCGTGAGCGAGGCGAGGAAGATCCGGAGCGGAGCCCTGCTGGGGCCGCTCCGCTCGGAAAGGACGAGGCCCGGGATCGTCCCCTCCTTCCGGAGAGGGACGTCCGAGACGGCGATCGGGGGCCCGCTCTCGGTCACCGGCTTCGGTAGCTCCGGCGCGACGTTCGGGTGGGAGACCGTCGTGCTGGAAGAGGTCCCCGGCTCGGGATCGGTCGAGGGAGCGGGGGCGATCGGACGGCCGCCCGTCCGCTGCGGCGCCGAAGGGTCGATTTCGATCCGCCCGGTTCTGGACGGCCCCTCCGCCCCCCCTCGGCCGGAGATGTCCCGGGAGATCCAGTAGAGCTGGTCCCTCACCTCCGCGCACGACGCCGGCCGTTTCTCCCGGTCCTTCTCGAGCGTGGAAAGGATCAGAAGGGCGAGGGACGGCGGGAGGCCGGGCACGGCCTCGGCTGGGTGGACCGGGTTTTCGTGGAGGATTTTATAGAGGACCGTCGAGATATGTTCGCCGGTGAAGGGACGCTGATACGTGAAGAGTTCGTAGGCGAGGACGCCGAGAGAGAAGATGTCGGTCCTCTGGTCCACCGGCTCTCCGCGGATCTGTTCCGGCGCGAGATAGGAAGCCGTTCCCAACGTGATCCCGGTCTGGGTCAGGGTCGACTCCGAGACCAGCGACTTCGCGATGCCGAAGTCCATGATCTTCACCGAGCCGTCGTCGAGGATCCGGATGTTCGCCGGTTTGATGTCCCGATGGATGATCCCGGCCGTGTGCGCATAACCGAGCCCTTCGGCGACGTCGCGGAGGATCCGGATCTTCTCCACAATAGGGATCAGCTCGTGCCGCTTGATCTTCTTGTCGAGATCCTCGCCGGTCAGGAACTCCTGGACGATGTAGGGGATGCCGTCGTCGGTGACTCCGAAGTCATAGATCGTGGTGATGTTCGGATGGTGGAGGTTGCCGGCGTACTCGGCTTCCCGGAAGAATCGCTTGCGGATCTCGTCGTCGTCGCCCTGGCACGTCTTGATGGCGACCGAGCGTTTGATGAACGGATCCCGGCCCCGGTACACCGATCCAAAGCCCCCGACACCGATCTTCTCGAGGATCTGGTACTTCCCGACCTGGGTCAGCATGGCGTCGCGGTAAGGGTACCATCCTCAGATATCATTGGTGTTCGTTGAGCTTTACGAGATCGACGTCCTTCCTCGTGCTCCTTGCGGCCTTCGGCGTCGGGACGGGATGCGGCCGGAGCGGGGGAGACCCTCACGTTCCCGCGGCCGCCGGATTGCCGCAGCAGGCAGGGGAGAGCCCGAGTGCCAGCTTCCGGCCACCCCCCGACGGTCTCCTCCGCAGGGAGCAGATCGAGCGATACATCCGCGTCCTGGAATCGGCGGCGCGGGCCTCGCGTCCCGCCGAGGCCGCGGGAGCTGGGCAGGGACCGGCGTCCGCGCTCGTGGACGAGGATCCCCTCGTCGCCCCCGACCTCGCGGCGGCACGCAGGTTGGGCTTTCCGGAGGAGGAGTATCTCTGGATCCGCGAGAGGGTGCTGGAGGCCGAGGCGTCGGCGATGAACGCGAAGCTCAACGCCGACGTCCTCGCCATGCTGGAGAAGACGCTTTCCGACCTCCGGGCGCGGCGCACGACGGCCGCCGACTCGGGGTCGAGGCAACTCGTGGATGAGCAGATCGCCGGGTTTGAGGCCGAAAGGGCGAGGGTACGGACCGAGGCCGCGGAGCCCGAGCCTGCCCAGGTGAACGGCAACCTCCGGGTCGTGGAACCCTACCGGACGAGGATCGGCTTCCTCCAGGCCGAAATCGACCACTCGCTCTCTGCACTTCGCCCCCAGCGGAAGGGAACGCCCGCTTCTCGTCAAGGAGAGGCCCATTGAGATTGATCGACCCGATGCTGATGGAGTTCGACCGCGAGGCGTCGACGACGAGGAAGCTCCTCGAGCGGATGCCAGACGACAGGCTCGCCTGGAAGCCGCACCCGAAGTCGATGACCCGGGCCCACCGCCGACGAAAACCCGTTCGGAAAGGGGTGAATTCATGAGCGTCGTCCTCCGGGAGCTCTCTGACCGGATCCTTATCCTGACGATCCACCGGCCTGAGAAGCTCAATGCGTTGAACGCCGAGGTGGTCGAGGCCCTCCGCGGCGAGCTCCACGCCGCCAAGAGCGACCCGGCCGTGGGCGCCGTCGTCCTGACCGGGTCGGGCGCGAAGGCCTTCGTGGCGGGG
>CALFNC010000127.1 GCA_937902605.1 uncultured Acidobacteriota bacterium
GCCCCCGCGCTGCTCTGGCAGGCGGTCTACGGGCTGTCGGAGTGGTGCGGCGACGAGCTTCGGGGGGCGAGGCTGGTCGCTAACCCCGGCTGCTACCCGACCTCGGTCCTCCTGGCCCTTCGGCCCCTCCGCGCCCTCCTCGACCTGTCGGTCCCGCTGATCTGCGACAGCAAGAGCGGCGTCTCCGGCGCCGGCAAGAAGAGCGACCTCGCCTTCTCGTTCACCGAGATGGCCGGCAACTTCAAGGCGTACGACGTCTCGGGGCACCGGCACGAGCCGGAGATGCGGCAGGAGCTTCACGTGCCGGTCGACGCCCCGTTCAGCTTCGTCCCGCACCTCCTCCCCGTCGCGCGGGGGATCCTCTCGACGATGCACGTCACCTTCACCCGTGCGGTGACGGGCGCGGAGGTCGCCGCGCTCTTCGACGCGGCTTACGTCTCCGCCCCGTTCGTCTCAGCCCTGCCGGAGGGAAGCCTCCCCGAGCTGGGCGACGTCGTCCAGACCCCCCGGGCGGCGATCGGGTTCGTCTTGAAGGGGGGCGGACGACGCGCCGTCGTCGTCTCCGCGATCGACAACCTCCTGAAGGGGGCCGCCTCGCAGGCCGTCCAGAACTTCAACCGGGTCTTCTCGTTCGCCGAGACCGAGGGGCTCGTATGAGCGCATCCGCGCCGCTGAGCGTCGTCAAGCTGGGGGGAAGCCTGCTCGAGAACGCCACGATGCGCGGCCAGGCGCTGGAGGCGATCGCGGCCGCCTTTACGTCCGGGGAGCGGCTCGTGATGGTCCACGGGGGCGGCAAGGAGATCGACCGAAACCTCTCGATCCTCGGCATCCCGAAGCGGACGCAGGGCGGTCTCCGGATCACGGACCCCGCCACGCTCGACGTCGTCATCAAGGTTCTCTCCGGGACCGTCAACAAGTCGCTGGTCGGCCAGCTGAAGGAGCGCGGCGTCATCGCGGCGGGGCTCTCCGGAGCCGACGGCGCGACGCTCTTCGCCGAGTTCCACCCGCCGGTGGACGGGGTCGACCTCGGCTTCGTCGGGCGGGTCGTCTCGTGCAGCCCGGCGCTGGTGGAGGCGATCCTCGGGGCGGGGCTCTTGCCCGCCTTGGCGTCGATCGCGCTGGGACGCGACGGCGTCCTCCTGAACGTCAACGCCGACTCCGCGGCGTCGGCCCTCGCTGGCGCCCTGAAGGCTCAGCGCCTCGTTTTCATGACCGATGTCGAGGGGGTGAAGGACGCCTCCGGCCACGTCCTCGACCGACTGACCGCAGCGGAGATCCGCTATCTGCTCGGCTCGTCGGTGATCACCGGGGGGATGCGCCCCAAGCTGCAGGCCTGCCTCGAGGCCATCGAGGCGGGCGTCGGCGAGGTGATCATCGCCGGACCCGAACGTCACACCACCGTCCTGGTCGACGGAAAGGGAGGGACCCACCTTGTCGCTGCCTGAAATCTCCCCGCAAGAGGTCGAGGCGAAGGACTCGGCCTACATTCTCGGAACGTACGCCCGCACCTCGTTCCACCCGCGCCGCGGGAAGGGAGCCCAGCTCATCGACGCCGGCGGGAAGGTCTACTGGGACCTTCTCGCGGGCATCGCCGTCAACGCGCTCGGCTACGCCCACCCTCGCCTCGTCCGCGCCATGAAGGAGGAGGCGTCGAAGCTCTACCACGTCTCGAACCTTTACTACCAGCCGGCGCAGGTGCTCCTGGCCGAGAAGCTGATCACGGCATCGGGCATGGCGAAGGTCTTTTTCTGCAACAGCGGGACGGAGGCGATCGAGGCCTCGCTGAAGTTCGCCCGGCTCGCCACGCCCGGCCGCCATGGGGTCGTATCGTTCACCGGGAGCTTTCACGGCCGGACGTTCGGCGCCCTCTCGATGACCGGCAACGAGGGGTACCGGGCACCGTTCGAGCCGCTCGTCCCCGGCACCTTCTTCATCCCGCCGAACGACATCGCGGCCCTCGACGCCGCGGTGAACGAGACGACCTCGGCGATTGTCATGGAGCCGATCCAGGGGGAGGGAGGCATCGTCCCCTTCTCCGACGACTTCCTCAAGGCCGCGCGGGCCGCCGCTGACCGCGCCGGCGCCGCGCTGATCCTCGACGAGATCCAGTCGGGCCTCGGCCGGACCGGGTCGCTCTTCGTCTTCAAGCAGAAGGGGATCGTCCCCGACATGGTCACCCTGGCGAAACCTCTCGGCGGCGGCCTCCCTCTCGGCGCGGTCCTAGTCACCGAGCGGATCGCGGCGCTCCTGAAGCCGGGCCTCCACGGGACGACCTTCGGCGGGAACCCGGTCGCCTGCCGGCTCGGCCTGGAGCTATTGTCGGAGCTGGAGGAGAAAGACTATCCCGCGAAGGTCGCCGCGCTCGGGGCTTGGTTCGAGCGGCGCCTCAAGAGGTTGAAGAAGGTCGCGCCCGGCATCGTTGACATCCGCGGCACCGGGCTGATCTGGGGAATCGAGCTGGACCGGGAAGCCGCTCCCATCGCCAAGGCGCTTCTTGCGAAGGGCTTCGTCGTCGGGACCGCGCGGAAGAACGTCCTCAGGCTCCTCCCGCCGTACGTCGTCCCGAAGAAGGCGCTGACCGCCTTCGTGGACGCCCTCGAAGTCACCCTGAAGGAGGAAGTGAAGTGAGCGCCGAGAAGAAGAAGAGCGCGAAGAAGGTGGCCCTCGCCTACTCGGGAGGGCTCGACACGTCGGTCATCATCCCCTGGCTCAAGGAGAACTACGGCTGCGAGGTCGTCGCCGTCGCGGTCGACGTCGGGCAGGCCGAGGAGACCGACGGCCTGGAGGCCAAGGCGCGGAAGACCGGCGCCGTCGACTTCCACCTGATCGACGTTCGCGAGGAGTTCGCCAAGGACTTCATCTTCCCGGTCCTCAAGGCCGGCGCGATCTACGAGCGTGACTACCTCCTCGGCACTGCCATGGCACGGCCGCTGATCGCCAGGAAACAGGTCGAGATCGCCCTGGCGACAGGATGCGACGCTCTCTCCCACGGCTGCACCGGGAAGGGGAACGACCAGGTCCGGTTCGAGCTGGCCTATTCGACCCTCGCGCCGGAGCTTCAGGTCATCGCCCCCTGGCGGGAGTGGTCGATCCGCTCGCGCGAGGACGCCATCGACTATGCGACCGCGCGGGGGATCCCCGTCCCGGTGACGAAGAAAGACTCCTATTCGCGCGATCGGAACCTCTGGCACATCTCCCATGAGGGCGGGCCGCTCGAGGAACCGGGGTTCGAGCCCGAGGAGTCGATGTTCAAGCTGACCACCGACCCGGAGAAGGCGCCTGACAAGCCCGAGCGAGTGACGATCGGCTTCGAGAAGGGGATCCCGGTCTCGGTGAACGGCGAGGCGCTCTCGCCGGCCACCCTGATCGGGCGGCTGAACGTCCTCGGCGCCCGCCACGGCGTCGGTCGCGTCGACGTCGTCGAGAACCGGCTGATCGGCATCAAGTCGCGTGGCGTGTACGAGACCCCCGGCGGGACGCTCCTCGTCCAGGCCGTCAAGGCGCTCGAGTCCCTGACGCTCGACCGGGACGCGATGCACGAGAAGGAGCGCCTCGCGATCCGGTACGCCGAGCTGGTCTACTACGGCCAGTGGTACTCGCCGCTGAAGGAAGCTCTCGACGCGTTCATGGACAAGCTGGCCGAGAACGTCACGGGCGACGCAACGCTGAAGCTCTTCAAAGGGAGCGCGACCGTGATCGGCCGGACCTCCCCATACGCTCTCTACTCGCACAAGCTCGCCTCCTTCGACATGACCGGCTTCACGCCGCAGGACTCGGAGGGCTTCATCCGGCTCTTCGGGCTCCCGACGAAGGGGCGGAAGCGGCTCGCCGCGTCCCCCCTTCCGGCGGTCGTGGCGGGAGAGGGCTG
>CALFNC010000128.1 GCA_937902605.1 uncultured Acidobacteriota bacterium
GTCCAGTTCACGCGGGCCGCCGCGGCCGTCAAGGAAACGGGCGCCATGTTGCGGGTCACGCCGAGGCTCCCGAGGGAGAGCTTCGCGAATCTTGCCGCCGACCTGCACCGCGATGTCGCCTGTCTCATGGCGCTGGAGTGGGTCCCGCGCGTCTCCGCCCCCGAGCGCGAGGCGCACGAGCGGGAGGCTCGCCGCGACGGCGTCGAGGGGTACGAGATCAGGGAGCGGCTGCCCTCCGGCGAGGTCGTGCGGGCCGCGACCCGGCCCGTCTACTACCCGGTCAGCTTCGTGGCACCCATCGAGGGCAATCGGCCGGCCTTCGGCCTCGACCTCGGCTCGGACCGGACCAGGGCAGCCGTTCTGGAGCGGGCGGCGAGGACCGGCGAGCCGAGCCTCTCCGAACCCGTCCACCTGGTCCAGGAAACCGAACTGTCCTGGGCGCTGCTACTAGTGGTGCCGGTCCGGACGGTTGCGACCTCCGCCGCCGCGCAGGACGTCTCTGGCTTCGCCGTCGGCGTCGTGCGCGTCGAGAACCTGGTCAGGAGCTCGCTGCCGGCATCGCGCGGCAGAGGCGGCGAGGCCATGGGTCTCGAGCTCGTCGACGAGGACGCGAAGGGCCAACCGGTGGTCCTCTTCTCCAACTTGGCCGGAGATCAGGCGGGCAAGGCGCGGGAGACATCCCTTCGGGAGCCTCTCGCCCTCGGTGGCCAGCACTGGTCGCTGTTCGGTCGCCCGCACAGGACCTCCCTGGCCGGCACGTCCAGTGGTCTGGCCGTCGCAGCGGGCACGGGGGCCTTCCTCGTCTACGAGCTCCTTCTTGCCGTCGCTCTCTCGTTGCGCGGCCGCGCCCGGGAGGGGGTGCGCCATGCCGAGGCCGAGCTGATCCGGTCCGTGATCCGGAGCATGCCCGAGGGAGTCATCATCGCCGACACGACGGGCCAGTTCATCGTGATCAACGACGCTGCCAGGCGGATGGTCGGTGTGGGACCGACCCACGTGTCTCCGGCCGAGTGGTCCCAGGCGTTCGGGCTGTACATGCCGGGCACCGACAGGCTCTTCCCCGCAGACGAGCTGCCGCTGGCGCGGGCCATCCGGGGCGAGGAGATCACCGAGACCGAGGTCCTGGTCCGAAACCCCCGCCTCGGAGCTGAGACCTGGATTGGCGCGACCGCGTTCCCCCTGAGGGATGGCGAGGGCCGCCTCCGTGGCGGCGTCGCGGTGTTTCGGGACCTCACGGAGAGAAAACGGACCGGCGAGCTGACGGAGCGGCTTTCCAGCGCCGTCGAGCAGACCGCCGACAGTGTCCTCATCACCGACCGGCGCGGCGTCATCGAGTACGTCAACCCCGCCTTCGAGGTGACGACCGGCTACTCCCGGACGGAGGCGATCGGAAACACCCCCCGGATCCTGAGGTCGGGCAAGCAGCCGGCCGAGTTCTACGCCACGATGTGGTCGACCATTCTCGGCGGAGACGTGTTCAAGGGCACGCTGATCAACCGCAAGAAGAGCGGGGTGCTCTTCGTCACCGAGCAGACGATCACGCCGATGCGGGACAGCCGGACCGGGCAGCTCACCCACTTCGTCTCGGTCCTGCGCGACCTCACCGATCGCCTCAAACTCGCGGAGAACGCCTTCGAGCAGAGGCTGGCGGGATTGGTGCAGCAGCGCCTGTTCCCCCGGACGCCGCCGCGGCTTCCGGGGCTCGAGATCGCCGGCGTGTTCGCGCCCGCCCAGGCCACCTGCGGCGACTACTTCGACTTCATCTCCATGCCCGACGGCAAGCTGATGTTCGTCGTAGCCGACGTCTGCGGTCACGGGATGAGCGCAGCCCTGATCATGGCCGAGACGCGCGCCTACCTGCGCTCGCTGGCGCGAACCGGCATGCAGATCCAGAGAATCGTCGCGGAGCTGAACCGGCTCCTTCTCGAAGACCTCGAGGCGCCCCAATTCGTCACCATGATCCTTGGAACCCTGGACGCCAGGTCCGGTGCTCTGGTGTGGGCCAACATGGGGCACCCCAAGGGCCTCCTGTTCGACGCCACAGGCGCGATGCGGGCCACCCTCGACTCGACCTGCAGACCCCTGGGCCTCTTCACGGACATCGGCTGTCAACTCGGAAAGCCCATCACCCTCGACCCCGACGACTTCCTGCTCGTCATGACCGATGGCGTTCTCGAGACCACCGCGCCAGACGGCACCGAGTTCGGCCTTGGCGCGGTGCTCGATGTGGTCATGGCGAACCTCCAGGCACCGGCCGAGACCGTCGCGCAGCGGGTCGTGGAGGCGGCGCTGGCCCACCAGAGCGGGCAGCCCCAGCTCGACGACGTGACCGCCGTGTTCATCAGGCGCTACTTCGTCGGTATCGGGTCCCACGACCTCACCTTCTTGAACCGCACCCGAACTCGCAACCAGGCGAGAGACGGGCTACCGGCCAGATGGCAGCAAGACTTCGCCCGCCTTCCCCTCGGAATCGACGCGAGGGAATCGGTCGAGCCCTGAGGCGGGTCTTCTCCCCGTTTCTTAGTCCGGGGCGACTCTCGTAAAGGGCGTAGATTTCGGTCCCGTTCGAAGGCTCCGAAGGAGGCCCGAGCGTCTTGTAAAGGGGCTTGGGAGGATCTCTTCGAGCGCCGGTACGGCTTCTGGCGCGGCCTTCTCGACGGGG
>CALFNC010000129.1 GCA_937902605.1 uncultured Acidobacteriota bacterium
GGGAGCCGGTGCCGAAGGAAAGGCGGAAGCGGGCCTTCGCGCTCTTCTCCATGACCCCTCGCAACCATTCGCCGAGCGGCGGGTCGCCGCGGTAACTCTCGCGCGCCGCGAGCGCGCGCAGGAAGGCGTCCTCCAGGAGCGCCTCGCCATGCTCGGCCCCCGCCAGGCGCGCCGCGAGCGGGAAGAGCTCCTCGGCGAAGTGGCGGACCAGAAGCGCGAGCGACCCCGGCTCTCCGGCCGCGAACCGCAACGCGACCCGCTCGTCTCCGGGCCAGACCTCGGCCCGCGGACGTCGAATCCCCCGCCGCCCCGCCTCCCGGGGAGAGGCCGGCCCCAGGCCGAGGGAAAAGCCCATCCTTCAGTCCGGCGGTGCCGTCTCGGCCGGGGCCGGCTTCGGCTTCTTCACCGGTGGGCGGGCCGTGATCAAGAACCCGGCCATCCCAAGCGGCCCCTTCGCCGCCGAGGCCAGATCCCCCAGCTCGACCGCGGGACCGAGGCGCTGGGTTAGCGGCTCACCGATCGTCAGGATCGCCTGGTCGTCGAGCTTGAGGACGGGCCTGACCACCTGCTCGGGCTTGCCCCCTCCCGACGGGATCGGCTCGGCATACCCGAAGACGTCGATCGCCTCGCGCAGCCCAATCAGCTTCGGCGTGTTGACGAGGGACGAGCCGGCCACGACGAACGGGACGGCGCTCCGCGCCACCGTCTTTCCGCCGGAGACCACGTCGATGAACGACGAAACGCCCGTTTCGGGGACCAGGAAGCTCGTCCGGCCGTTCGGCTCCACGAGGACGGGAACGACGCGGTTCCCGAATTTGACCTGCGCCCCCTTAGGGAAGGGCCCCTTCACCGTGATCCGCGTCCCGGTGACGCCGACCTTCGGCTCGAACGCCAAGGGCGAGACGTCCTGCGCGTAAACGGGGACGACGGCGACCAGCCCGACCACGAGGGCGGCCCACAGGCGACTCTTCCTCATGAAACCAGCCTACGCTCTCGGACCCGCTGTCGCAAGGGACGGACGGCGTGAGAGGATTCGCCCGATGCGCCGTCTGATCGGCCCGCCGGACGAATGACGACCTTCACGATGGCTCTCGTGGTCGGGTTGTTCGCGGGCTTCCTCGGCGCGATTCCGCCGGGCCCGGTCAACGTCACGGTCATCCGGAAGTCGTCTCAGGGAAAGATTAGGGACGCGCTCCGGGTCGCCCTCGGTGGGGCCCTGATCGACACGTTGATCTGCGGCCTCATCGGCCTCGGCTTCGGCTGGCTGCTCGATAAGGTGATGACCGTCCGGTGGGTCAAGGGGATCCTCGCCCTCTTCCTCGTCGGCTACGGCCTGAAGATCCTCCTGGTCGACCGGAGGCGGGAGGCGGCCGACGAGAACGGCGCTGCGAACGGGAACGGCATCCCGCCGCTCGTCGCGAACGGGCGGAAGGCCGGCTTCAACCTCCCGTTCCTCGTCGGAGCTCTCCAGGGGGCCGCGAACCCCGCCCTCTTCGTGAACTGGACCCTCCTGACCGGATTCCTAGTGGGGCACGGCCTCCTGGCGACCGGGCCCGGCCCCGCCGCCGGGTTCGCTCTCGGCATCGGCGTCGGGGTCTTCGCCTGGTTCCTCGTCCTGGCCGAGCTGGTGGAGCGCCTCCGGAACCACCCGGCCGGCGACTGGATCCGAAAGTCGACGACGGTGGCTGGCCTTCTCCTGGTCGCGTTCGGACTCTTTTTCACCGTGAAGACCGTCATCGGCTTCTAGAAAGAAAGCCCGCGCGGACGGGGTCCGGGGGAATCCCGCGGACTAGCCTTCCTTGTCCTCGTACTGGGTCTTGAGGGTCGCGACGACGTTCGGGTCGGCGAGCGTCGTCGTGTCGCCCAGCACGCGCCCCTCGGCGATGTCGCGCAGGAGGCGGCGCATGATCTTCCCGGACCGGGTCTTCGGGAGATCGGTCGAGAAGATGATCTTCTCGGGCCGCGCGATGGCGCCGATCTTCTCGACAACGTGCTCCTTCAGGTCATGGACCAGGTCATCCGACCCGTGGTGCCCTGCCTTCAACGTGACGAAAGCCGCGATCGCGGTTCCCTTGAGGTCGTGCGTGATGCCGACGACGGCGGCCTCGGCGACCTTCGGGAAGTCGACGAGGGCGCTTTCGACCTCCCTCGTCCCGATCCGTTGGCCGGCCACGTTCATGACGTCGTCGACGCGGCCCATCAGCCAGTAGTAGCCGTCCTCGTCGCGCTTCGCGCCATCCCCGGAGAAGTAGACGCCATCCCACTTCGAGAAGTAGGCCTTCACGAACCGCTCCCGGTTGCCCCAGATGCCGCGGAGCATGCCGGGCCACGGCTTGCGGATGGCGAGGTAGCCGCCGCCGATCTTCACCTCTTCGCCCGACTCGTTCAGGATGCAGGTATCCACGCCGGGGAAGTTCATGGTCGCCGATCCCGGCTTCGTGCGGGTAAGGCCCGGCAGCGGGGTGATGAGGATGTGGCCGGTCTCGGTCTGCCACCAGGTGTCGACGATCGGGCACTTCTTCAGCCCGATGTGCTCCTGGTACCACATCCACGCTTCGGGGTTGATCGGCTCGCCGACCGTCCCGAGGAGGCGGAGCGAGGAGAGGTCCCACCGCTCGGGATATTCGGTCCCCCACTTCATGAAGGCCCGGATCGCGGTGGGCGCCGTGTAGAAGACGGTGACCCGGTACTTCTCGACCATCTTCCAGAAACGGTCCTTGTCGGGCCAGTCGGGGGACCCTTCGTACATCAGGACGGTCGCGCCGTTCGCGAGCGGCCCGTAGACGCCGTAGCTGTGGCCGGTGGCCCAGCCGATGTCGGCCGTGCACCAGAAGAGGTCCTCGTCCTTGAGGTCGAAGACGTACTTCGTGGTCGCGTAAACGCCCGTCAGGTAGCCGCCGGTGGTGTGGAGGATCCCCTTCGGCTTGCCGGTCGTGCCCGAGGTGTAGAGGATGTAGAGAGGGTCCTCGGAGTCCATCGCTTCGTATGGGCAGTCGGCCTTGGCGTTGTCCATCAGGCGGTGCCACCAGTGGTCCCGCCCATCCTGGATGTGGCACGGAAACTCGACACCCCGCTTGACGACGACGACGCTCTGGATGGTCGGGCAACCTTCGAGGCCCTCGTCGGCCATCCGCTTCAGCGGGATGATCTGGCCGCGGCGCCACCCGCCATTGGAAGTGATGAGGACCTTGGCGTCGGCGTCCTGGATCCGGTCCCGGAGCGAGTCGGCCGAGAACCCGCTGAAGACGACGGAGTGGACCGCCCCGATCCGGGTGCAGGCGAGCATCGCGATCGCTGCCTCGGGAATCATCGGGAGGTAGATGCAGACGCGGTCTCCCTTCCCGACGCCGAGCTTCTTCAGGACGTTCCCGAACTTGCAGACCTCGTGGTGAAGCTGCTGGTAGGTGTAGATCCGGGAATCGCCCGGCTCACCTTCCCAGATGATGGCGGCCTTGTGGCGGCGCGCGCTGTAGAGGTGGCGGTCGAGGCAGTTGGCTGAGACGTTGATCCGCCCCCCCACGAACCACTTGGCGTCCGGCGCCTTCCATTCGAGGACCCGGTCGTACGGCCGGATCCAGTCGAGCTCGCGGGCAAACGACGCCCAGAAGCTCTCCGGGTCGGCGGCGGCCTGAGCGTAGACGCCCGGGTCTCTCGCGTTCGCTTCCCGCTTGAAGGCCGGCGATGGGTCGAATACCCGCTTCTCGAGCGAGAGTGTGTCGAGGGCATTACCAGACGCCTGATCGCTCATGAGCACCATTTCCTTCGTTTTTTCGGGTCGGGGTGTTTTACTTGACAGAACCCTTGGGCTGCAAGGGGTAAGAATGAGGCTCACCAGAATCCCTTACCCGTTTCGCGGACTCCGCTTGTCGACCCGGCTGGGGTTCGCGCTGACGGGCATCCTGGTCCTGGCGACGGCGGCCCAGGCGCTCGTCTACTTCCGGACGCGCGACGAGACGCTGGCCGAGGCGGATGCGTCCTATCAAACGCTTGCCAAGGCGCTGGAGGTGGGGGCGACGCAGATCGGCCCGGAGGGGTGGACCGACGCCAAGGTCCTGGAAACCTATAAGGAAAAGCTGAGCGCGAAGGGGTTACGGGACATCCGGGTCACCCGGGCCGGACAGCCGATGGAGACCGTCCCCACGCCGGGACCGGGCAAGAAAAGGCAGAAACCGCCCCCGATGAAGGACATCGTCATCAAAGGCGTCGTCGGCGAAGGGACCGGCAACCACCTCCTCCAGATTCCCCTCGTCATCGATGGCAAGTTCTTCGGCTGGGTCGAGATCTCCTACGAGCTGGAGAACGTCCGGGCCCAGCTGGCGGAGAACTTCCGGCGGCGTGTTTACGCACTTCTCGGGGTCTTCGCGCTAGGCCTGGCCTGGATGCTGATCCAGACGCACAACGCCACCCGTCCGATCGAAGAGGTCGCCGACGCGGCCGCCCGGGTGGCCGACGGGGACCTCTCCGTCTCGGTTCCGGTGGAACGGGACGACGAGATCGGGCGGCTCGCCTC
>CALFNC010000130.1 GCA_937902605.1 uncultured Acidobacteriota bacterium
AGATCTGCGGGTGCGGATCACTGTTCGCCCACACAGTCGGATAGAGGTAAAAGACGTCGACGGCTTCGATCGGAGCGGGCAAGGACAACCAATGCTTGGCCTGTGAGTAGTCGGTAGCTCTCCAGTGCTGTGCTTCCGGGGAATCGGGGGTTTCCGGTACGGGAGCTGAGGTGGCGCATTCGCATGCGACAAGGGCGAGAACGACCGATGACAGGACACTTCTTAGGCTCATCTTCTCCACTCCTCGTGAGGACGCCGTAACTGCTCACCGTGACGGACGGGCCTTGGGGATGGTCCCGTAAGGCCCGCGCGGGAAATAGTTCCGGAATGCTTCCCTCTGGCCTCGAGATCCCCCCTGGATGTTCGGTGGCAGCAAGAATGGCGCCACGCCTCCGGATAGGCGATTCGGGCGGTTCGAGGGATGCGTGCCCCACAATCTCCAGCGATCACGTCCCAAGGTGGGTCTCATGGGACTCGAGCGTGGAGCAGAAACTGCAAGGAGGCGGAGCTGAGCCGGCGCTCCCGGCCGCATCCGAGGGGAGAAAGGGTTGCGTTGATGGCGTCAGGCCGGGATGAGTTCCAGGTGACCGCGCTCGGCCCCGACGACGGCAGTGACGGGGATGGCTCGGTCGAACGTCGCCAGCCGTCCACCTTTCGAGGTCGCGAGGCCCAGGAGGTAGATGTCAGTGACCTTCTGGTGCGTCGCGGGACCCGTCGAGCGGAAGAACCGGGCGTCGCGTAGCGAGACCTCGTCTGCCCAGAAGGTGTGCCCGCCGCTCTCGCAGAAGGAACGGAGGCGAAGGACGATGGCCCCAGGCATCTCGCGAACTCCGGAGTAGGCCGGGTTCGATAGGATCCGGATCAGCCCGTTCTCAGTCAGCGGACACGTCGCCCATCCTGCCTTTCGGTTACCAGCGAACCAGTCGTGCGCTGCCTCGTGGTGGATGTGGTCGGGATCGAAGAGCGCGACGAGGACGTTGACGTCCAGGAGGGCGACCCGGGTCACGGCTCGTCCAGGAGCCGGTTCACGAGGGCCATCGTCGGACGCGGGCTCCCCTTCGCCCGGCGCGGCAGCAGAGGGACGCCATTGCGCACTCGCGGCCCCCGCTTCGGCGCAAGCGCCTGGCGGGCCAGCTCGGAGAGAACGCGGCCCGCCGTGGTCGACCGGTTGGCAGCGAGCTCCTTCGCTGCCTGCAGGACGTCGTCGTCGATGTCGAGGGTCGTTCGCATCGGGCAAGCATCACGCATCAAACATCTGATGTCAACGCCGTTGGGCGACGCCGGTGGGCAACCGGCCGGTCTCGGGTTCCCCTAATTCAAAACGTCACGTCGGCCAGTGTCTCGATCCCGTCCGGCAACGGGCACTCGGTCACCGCGACCTTGTCGACGCGGGAGAGGCGGGACCCTTCCCAGAGGGGGGCCTCGAGCCGGTCGAGAGCGTGACGCGGACCCCGCGCCCCGGCGACGACGCCTCCGTCGTCTAGATTCGACGCGCCGCCGGAGAGGCGAAGGGCCCTCGCCGCCCGGGCGCCGTACGCGCGGAATCCGACCCCCTGGACCCGACCGGTCACGACGAACTTCCGGGCGGATTCCTCGAACCCGTCCATCACTTCCTCTCCCCTCCCGGGGGCCTCGATCTCTCCAGCGCAGCCGTGTAGCCGAACCGGCCAACGAGCGGCACGAACGAGACCTCTCCCGCGTCCTCCGTCCGCGTGTTGCCGTTGGGAAGCTTCCGGATGAGGAGGAGCCGCTGCCGCTCGGGAGGTCCGGCGGGGATGACGAGCCGCCCTCCCCCTTTGAGCTGGATGAGGAGGGGCGCCGGGACCTCGGGAGCCGCCGCAGCCACGACGATCCCGTCGTATGGAGCGTGGTCCCCCCAGCCGTAGCTTCCGTCGAAGACCTTCACCGAGACGTTCTTGATGCCGAGGCTGGCGAGAAGCTTCAGCGCTCCGGCAGCTAGCGAAGGGATCCGCTCCAGCGAGAAGACGTGACGGCAGACCGCGGCCAGGATCGCCGTCTGGTACCCCGAACCCGTGCCGATCTCCAGGACCTTCGCCCCCGGCTTCAGGTCGAGGAGCTCGACCGACCGGGCGACGTTCGCGGGCTGCGTGATCGTCTGCCCTTCCCCGATCGGGAGGGCGCGGTCGCCGTACGCCTCGGACTCGAAGGACTTCGGGATGAAGAGGTGCCTCGGGACCGACTCGAACGCGGCGAGCAGCCTCGGATCCTTCAGGAGGCCCATCGCCCTGAGACGCGCCGCCAGGGCCTTCCGCGCCTCGGCTGCCGCGCAGGCGGCCCGGGCCAGGTTTGGATCGACGGGGCTCACAGCAGGTCGGGCCCTTTCCGCCCCGTCAGCTCGGCCAACGCCCGGTAGTCGGTCAGGTCGAGGTGAAGCGGGGTGATGGAGACGTAGCCGTCGGCGACGGCCGAAAGGTCGGTCCCGTCCCCCGCCGTGTCGATGTGGGCGCCGCCGATCCAGAAGTACGGGCGGCCGCGCGGGTCGATCTTCTCGACGACGCTCTCGCCGTACCGGCGCCGTCCCATTCGCGTCGCCCGAACACCAGCGGGCTTGCCGGGCGGGAGGTTCACGTTCCAGAGCGTCTCCTTGGGGAACGGGTTCTCCGTCGCGAAGCGGATGACGCTCAGGACCGCGTTCTCGGTCTCGGTCCAGCCCGTATCGGAGGGAGGTTCGTCCCGCCGGAAGTCGAGCGAGAACGCGATCGAGGGGACCCCGAGCAGCGTCCCCTCGAAGGCGCACGCAACCGTGCCGGAGTAGGTCACGTCGTCGCCGAGGTTGGGGCCCAGGTTGATCCCGGAGAAGACGAAGTCGGGGTGCGTCTCCTTGAGGATGGAGCAGAGCGCCAGGTTCACGCAGTCGGTCGGCGTCCCGTCCACCACCCAGCGGCGCTCGCCCGCCTTCGCGACGCGGAGCGGTCGGTGCATCGTGAGGGCGTGGGACGACGCGCTCTGCTCGCGGTCGGGAGCCACGACGTACGTCTCGAACCCGGCAGCGCTCGCGGCGCGGGCGAGGGCGGCAAGGCCGGGACTTTGGATGCCGTCGTCGTTCGAGATGAGCACCCGTCTCGGCCGGGCGATTTTAGGAGTGGCACTCATCGCCCAGGCCCCGTGTAGATCGCCTTGTTCCGCTCCGTCTCGTAGAGAGCGACGCGGACCAGCCGCGCCCCGGGGATGGCCCCGTCCAGCTGCTTCCAGAACCGGACCGCCAGGTTCTCGGCCGTCGGGATGACCCCCTCCAGGAACGGCACGTCGATGTTCAGGTTCCGACAGTCGCACTTCTTGACGATCCGCTCGGAGACGATCTGCTTGAGGTCCTTGAAGTCCATCACCCAGCCGGTCTCCGGAGCGATCGGTCCCTCGACCGTAACCTCCAGCTCGTAGGTGTGCCCGTGACCGTGCGGGTTGTTGCACTTCCCGAACATCTCGCGGTTCCAGGCCTCGTTTCTCCCTTCGGCGTGCAGGCGGTGGGCGGCGCTGAAATGGGCCCGGGAGGTGATGCGGATGACCGGCGTCGTCGAGTCGCTCACGTCGGCCGCCGTTCTACCACGACCCGCGGGACGAGGTGAACGGAGGGGGCCTTCACGACGGCGGTCACGGCCGCCCCTTCTTCGAGGCCCAGCTCGGACCGGGACTGGCGGGT
>CALFNC010000131.1 GCA_937902605.1 uncultured Acidobacteriota bacterium
GCCCTTCTTCAGGAAGGCAGCGACGAGGTCCATCGGCAGCGGGAAGATGATCGTCGAGTTCTTCTCGGTGGCGATCTCGGTCAGCGTCTGAAGGTACCGGAGCTGGAGCGTCGCGGGCTCTCTCCCGATGATCGCGGCCGCTTCCGAGAGCTGCTTGGATGCCTCCAGCTCGCCCGACGCGTGGATGACCTTGGCTCGCTTCTCCCGCTCGGCCTCGGCCTGCTTCGCCATGGCCCGCTGCATTTCGATCGGGAGATCGACCGCCTTGACCTCCACCATGGTCACCTTGATCCCCCACGGATCCGAGTGGCGGTCGAGAATGTCCTGGAGCCTTTCATTCAGCTTCTCCCGCTCGGATAGAAGCTCGTCCAGGGTGGCTTGCCCGAGAATCGAGCGCAGCGTCGTCTGTGCCAGCTGCTGGGTGGCGTAGAGGTAGTTGGCGACCTTCACGATCGCCTTCGACGGATCTATCACCTGGAAGTAGACGACCGCGTTGACCTTGACCGAGACGTTATCGCGCGAGATCACGTCCTGGGGAGGGATCTCGAGGGTGATCGTACGGAGGTCGACCCGGACCATCGTCTCGAACGGCCAGAAGATGAACGTCAGCCCGGGCCCTTTCGGGGCGGGCGCGAGACGGCCGAGCCAGAAGGTGACCGCCCGTTCGTACTCGTTGAGGATGTTGACCCACTTGAACAGGAAGAAGATCACGATGAACAGGACGGCCAGGAACAGGGGTCCGGAGGTCGGGGTGGGGGGCATTTCAGTTCTCACTCCTATGTTGGGGTTTGACGACGACGCGCAGCCCTTCGACCGCGACGATGATGACGGTCTCGCCCCGGGCCACCGGCCAGGATGAACGGGCCTCCCAGATGGCCCCGTCGACGAAGACCTTTCCAGACTCGTGGATGTCGGTCCTGGCGGCCACGACCTGCCCGATCAACGCTCCCTCCCCGGTCACCTTCGGAAGCCGCTGCATGGACAGGGCTTTCAAGGACAGGGCGGCCAGAATAGCCGATGCCGTGACGGCCCCGCCGACGACGAACCAGAAGTCGCCGCGGGGAGCCAGCTCGTCGCGTGGGAAGAGGAGGACGGCACCGAGGACCATCGAGACGCCTCCGCCGATGGCGAAGAGACCGTGTCCGGCCAGCTTCACCTCCAGGAAGAAGAAGAGCAGCCCCAGGAGGAGCAGGCCGATGCCGGCCCAGCTCGTCGGCAGGACCGACAGGGCGAAGAGGGCGAGCAGCAGGCAGATCCCTCCGATGATCCCGGGGAAGACCGCGCCTGGGCTCTGCATCTCGGCGTAGAGGCCGACCAGGCCGATCAGGAGAAGGAGCCCCGCGACCGTTGGGGACGCGATGACGCCGAGCGCGCGCTGCATCGCGGTCATTCTCTTCTCCACGATGCCGGTCCCCCCGGTCTTCAGGACGACGTCCGGTCGCCCCACCCTTCGGATCGTCCGGCCGTCGAGCTTGGTGAGGAGGTCGGGGAGATCCCGGGCGACGAACTCGATCAGCTTCTTTTCCTCCGCCTCGCGGTCGGAGTATGACGCCGCCTCGGTGATCGTCTTGACGGCCGCGTCCTGCGGCCGTCCACGGGGCGCGACAAGGGACCGCAGCAGGGCCGCCGCGTCCTCCGTTATCTTCCGCGAGATCGTCTTCGGGAGCTCCTCCCCGCCGCCGCCCACGACCGACGCCGCCCCGGCGTTGGTCCCAGGCGCCATGACGGCCACGTCGCAAGCCATCAGGATGAGGAACCCCGCCGACGCGGCGCGGGCTCCAGGGGGCCCGACGTACCCGACCACGGGCACCTTGGAGCCGAGGATGGCCTGCGTGATGTCGCGCGTCGAGTCGAGCCGCCCGCCGGGGGTGTTCAGCCGGAGGATGACGAACGGAGCCCGCTCGGTCTCGGCCTCACGGATGACCCGGGCGACGAAATCGGCCGTCACCGCGTTGATGTCCCGGTCGATGTCGGCGAGGACGGCCGGCCGGGCCGGCGCCTGGTGCACCGCCACGTCGGCCCGCACGAGTCCGGCCGCCAGGGGAAGGGCCAGCACGAAGAGCCATTTGCAGACCGACATCGGACAATTATAGGTCCCGCGCCGTGCTACAACGCGCCGTGCGGTTCACGCCTGCCGACCTCCTGACCGCGGCCTTCTCGTTCCTTCTTGTCGTGGTGGGGCTATTCCGCTTCGGCGCGGTCTCCGATCCCCTCGCCATCCTCCTCGTCGGCGCCGCCGGCCTCCTCCCGATCGGTGTCGCGCGGGTCCGGGCAGCGGGAGCCACGTCGGTCGCTGCCCGGGTCGCTCTCGACTTCTCGATGATCGCCTCGCTCCTCGTCATCTTCGACAACCTCGGCCCGCTCATCCGGGCCGTCAACCCGGTCGACCGCGACGCCTGGCTGATCGCATCCGACCGGTGGCTCTTCGGGACCGACCCGACGCGGGCGCTCGAGTCGCTGGCGACCCCGCTCCTCTCCGACCTCCTTACCGTCTGCTACGCGCTCTACTTCTTCCACCCGATTGTCCTGGCGGGGCTCCTCTGGGCCGACGACCTGAGGCAGGCACGAGTCGGCTTCTCCCGGGAGTTTCCTCGATTCGCGTTCACGATCCTGGCGGTCTTCTACGTCAGCTACGCGGGGTATTTCGCCGTGCCGGCGATCGGCCCCCGCTTCACGATTCGCCATGACGCTCCCCTCCCCCGGGGAGCAGTCTCGACAACGATCGACGCCACACTCGACCGCCTCGAGACGAACAAGCGGAACTGCTTCCCGTCGGGCCACTCCATGGTCACGGTCGCCGTCCTGATCGAAGGGGCGCGGCGCTCTCGGCGGACCTTCCTCGGCTTCCTCCCGTTCGCGCTCGGCCTGATCGCCGCGACCGTCTACGGCCGCTATCATTACGTGACCGACGTGCTAGCGGGGCTCGTTCTCGTAGCGGCGACGGTCCCGCTCGCGCGGACCGCCTACGAGCGAGTGGCCGTGTTGGCCGGGACCGGACGGCAGACGAGCCGGTAGCGCCGGGAGATCTTCCCGCCGAAGACCTCGAGGTCCTTGAGGATCGCCTCGTTGTCCTCGAGCATCCAGGAGAA
>CALFNC010000132.1 GCA_937902605.1 uncultured Acidobacteriota bacterium
GAGATATTGGCGTGACTGGAGTTCAGACGTGTGCTCTTCCGATCTGTAGCGGACCGCGAGGTCCTTCACCTCAAGGAGCGGCATGCTGGGTCCCCAGGTACGCTTCGATGACCTTAGCGTTCTTCACGACCTCGGAGGGCGCGCCGTCGGCGATGACCTCGCCGTGATCGACCACGATGACGCGGTCGACGATCGACATGAGCTCCTTCAGCTTGTGCTCGATCATGAGCACCGCCGGGCCCTCCGAGTGGAGCCGTCCGAAGCGGCCGCCCTTGTGAAGGCGGCGGATCGACTTGGCGAGGAGCTCGGACTCGACGGGGCTGAGCCCACCGAGCGGCTCGTCGAGGAGGAGCAGCTCCGGCTCGGTCGCGATGGCGCGCGCGACCTCGAGTCGCTTGAGATCGCCCTGCGACAACGCGGATGCCGGCTCGAGCGCCATGTCGGAGATGCCGACGAACTCGAGCGCGTCCATCGCCTTGGCTTCGATCCCCTTCACCCACTCGCCGCGCTTGCGCGCGCGCGGCGACATGAGCGGGACCATCACGTTCGCGATGATGGGGAGGTTCCGGAAAGGCCGGGTGTTCTGGAACGTGCCGGCGATGCCGCGGTTCACGACGTCCCATGGGCGGAGCGCGGTGATGTCCTCGCCCTTGAACACGATGCGGCCATGGTCCGGCTTCAGGATTTTGGTGATTAGCCGGAGCAGGGTCGTCTTGCCGGCGCCGTTTGGGCCGATGACGCCGACCACCTGGTCACGGCGCAGCTCGAACCCGACGTCGCTGACGGCGACGAGGCCACCAAACCGCTTCGTCAGCGCCTCGATTCGGAAGAACGGCGTGGACAAGGGTCTCAGCTCGCCACCGTCTCGTCGCGCAGCTCGCGGCGAGACACCTTGCCCACGTCTGTCTTCGGCAGCTCTCCGCGGAACTCCACGATGTGCGGGATCTTGTACTCGGCCAGCCGCTCCCTGCAGTACGCCTTGATCTCGTTCTCGCTGACCTTCCCGCGCGCGTCGCCCTGGAGCACGACGATGGCCTTGATGCGTTCGCCCACGGCTGGATCCGGTATGCCGATCACGCCCGCCGCCTTGACCTGCGGGTGGGAATACAGCACTTCCTCGACGTCCTTCGCGAAGACCGAGTGGCCCTTGTACTTGATGAGATCCTTCGAGCGGTCGTAGAAGTGGAAGTAGCCTTCCTCGTCCATCCGCACGATGTCGCCGGTCCGCATCCAGCGGACGCCGTCGCGCTCGATGAAGGCGTTGGCGGTCTCCTCCTCGCGCTTCCAGTACCCCATCATCACGTTTGGGCCGGAGAGGAGGAGCTCGCCAGTCTGGCCCTGCGGTACGAACTGGCGCGTCTCAGGGTCTATCACCGCCGCCATCATGTTCGCGACGGGCACGCCGAAGGAGCCGGGCTTCGGCCGGTTGACCGGGTTCACGTGGCTGATCGAGCAGGTCTCCGAGAGCCCGTAGCCCTCGATGATGTTCGAGCCGGTGCGCTTCGTCCACCCGAGCATCGTCGACTCATGCAGCGTATCGGCGCCGGAGAGCACGACCTTGAGGCGGCGCCAATCGACCTTGTTCGTGTCCTTGTGGTCCTTCAGGTACTCGTACAGCGTCGGCACTCCGAAAAAGACGGTCGCCTGGTAGCGCTCCATCGCCGAGAGGATCGCCTTGGTGTCGGGGCTCGTGAACAGGACGAGCAGGTAGCCCTGCGCGATGCCGGTGAGCATCACCGCCACCTGCCCGTAGATGTGGAAAAAGGGCAGGAACGCGATGACCACCTCCTTGCCCTGCTCGAACGAGGGGAAGGCGGTCTGTCCCACCACCCGGGCGGCGACGAGATTGTAGTGGGTGAGCATCACGCCCTTGGGATGGCCCGTCGTGCCGCCGGTGTAGGGGAGGGCGGCGAGATCCTTCCTCGGGTCGATGGCGACCTGGGGCGCTTTCGGCGGATATCTTTTGAGGAGATCCTGAAACCAGTGCAGGTTCGACGCCACCGGGATCTCGGGCGAGCCGAGGTTCACGTCCGAGAAGAGCTTCGCGAGGGGACCCTTCCCGAGGAACCGCTTCAGCGCTGGGAGGTATTCGCCGACGTTCGTCACGATGACGTGGTCGAGCGTCGCGCCGCAGCTCGCCACCTTGTCGTGGAGGATGTCCTGGCAGATGACCACGCGCGCGCCGGAGTCCTCGAGCTGGTAGCGGACCTCGTGGCTCGTGTAGACGGGGCTGATCGGCGTCACTGTCGCGCCGCACTTCAGGGCGGCGAAGTAGGCGATGATGAACTGCGGGCTGTTGAGGAGATAGAGGGCGACTCGGTCGCCCTTCTTCACGCCCAGATCGGCGAGAGCGCAGGCGAGCCGATCGGTCGCGTCCAGCAGCTCGCCGTAGGTGATGCCGCGACCGTAGAACATGACGGCCGTGCGCTCGGGCGCCCGCCGCGCCGCCTCGTCGAAGATCTGCGGGATGGACTGGAGGGGGACCTCGACCGTGGCCGGGGTCCTCGGGTCGCAAAACTTCAGCCAAGGCTTCGCGAGGTACTGCGCGATTGCGGTCATTTCGCTCGATCCTCCATCCGCATCGTCGCCGGACAAAGGCGGCAGGGCAAGAGCGCTTCCACGAAATTGCCGTTCGTACAGCGAAACGTGTGACTTGAAAATAGAGCACGATTTCGTGCAATAGTCACGCATCCCCGCAAGAGGAGCACGAACGAGCGCGAAGATCGTCGACATGCGGGACGCGCGATTCGTCCTTTACGCGGTGCTGAAGGTCGAGAGGATTCGTCTGACACCCCGAACGCCCACATGTCGCTTTTTCTGCCTGCACCAGCAGATCCGCCCCACATTCGAGCAGCCCAACCCCCTCCAGAACCGGATGCTCTTTCCTTTCGCAGCTGCTGAGGTAGATTTCTGGGAGCGCGAGGCGAAATTCTGCGCGCCGGACCGCGGCCGAGACATGTTTCGGCCCTGTCGCCTGTGCCGCTGGCGTCGGCCCCAGCCGTGAGGGGGAATCAGAGTGAAACGGGGACCGCGGCTGCGAGAGGCGGAGCGCGGTCTTGGGCGGGGCCTCGAGCCGAGGCTCCGAGGTGGTCGAGGATGCGGCGGATGACGCGGCCCTCGGTGATGAATGCGACCACCCGCATCGCGCCCTGGCAGCGGGGACAGACGAGCGGGTCAATCTCGTACACCCTACGAAGATACGTCCTGACCCACGCCTATGACGTCGTCGATCTGGACGAGGTCTGGCGGACGGCGAGCCAGGAGGTGCCCGATCTCCTGCGCGCGCTGGATCGCCATCGGAGCCGCTGAACGGGAGGGGACTATCCGACCTGTCTCAGCGCGTCCGTGATCTTCGTGAAAGCGGCGCGGCTCGCCGGCAGGAGGCCCCCGAAGAACCCCATGAGGACCGAGAAGACGATCCCGGTCACCATGAGCGCCGGTGTCAGCTGGAACGCGAAGACCACCTCCGCGAAGGTCGCGAAGTTCGTCGTGCCGGTGACGCCGGAGAGCGCCAGCTTGACCGCGAGGAGGCCGAGGACGCAGCCGACCAGCCCGCCCATGAGGGAGAGAACGATCGACTCGAGGACGAAGGAAGCCAGGATCGCGATCCGCGAGAAGCCGAGGGCGCGGAGCGTCGCGATCTCGCGGGTGCGGGCCGACACGGCCGCGTACATCGTGTTCATCGCGCCGAAGCAGGCCCCGATCGCCATGATGACGCCGACAAAGATCCCGAAGAACCGGATCGGGGCCGCAGTGGACGTCTGCGCGTCGTAGTAAGCCTTCTCGATCTTCCCTTCGAGGGCGAGCCGCGCGTCGCCGGGGACCCCGGCGATGAACGCATCGC
>CALFNC010000133.1 GCA_937902605.1 uncultured Acidobacteriota bacterium
CGCCGGCGCGGCGGGGAGCCGGCCCGCGGCGAGCCCCGACACGGGCCGGCCCTCGAACCCCGGGTCGCCCGGGAGTCCCAGGAGGCGGCAGAGCGTGGGCGTCACGTCGAAGACTCCCGCCTTCCCGCGCGCGGTCGCCGCCGGGAAGGCCGGCCCCGCCGCCGCGAGGATCCCCGGCGATTCGTGCCACAGGAACGCCGTGTCGAACTGGATGGACGAGGAGGAGGCCGGCCGGTCGGCCCCCCACTTGAAGCCGTGGTCCGACAGGAGAACGAGGTTCGCTCCGGCCTTCTCGGCGCGCTTCAGGAACTCGCCCAGGATCCGGTCGGCCTCCTGGAAGTAGGCGGCGACCCCTCCCTCGTATTTCCGGAAGTCCTCCTCGGAGATGTTCGGGAGCCTCGGCGGGTAGAACCGCGCGAGGAGGTGCCCGATCTCGTCGGTCCCCTCGAAGTAGACCATCAGGAGATCGGGCTTCTCGCGGTCGTAGAGCTCGAGCGCCGTCCGCGCGTAGACCCGCGTCGAGCCCACGATCTTCTGATAGCCGGTGATCGGGTCGGCGAGGTCCTTCTTCGCGGCGACCGCGGCGTCGAACTCCGCCTTCGTGACGTGGAGCGCCTGCGAGACTTCGTCGAAGCCGGGCGTCCCGTCGCGGCGCCCGACGAGGCGGACCCCCTCGGCGAGGCCCTCGGGCCAGGTCAGCGCCGGAGAGCCGCTCAGGACCTCGGCCGGAAAGAGGACGGGCGAGGCGCGATCCGAGACGAAGAAGCCGTTGACCTTCTCGGCGGGCCACGTCGCCCACCAGCCCACGACGCCGACCTTCAGCCCCTTCGCGCTCGCGACGTTCCAGATGGCGGGGACCTTCCGCGACCAGCCCGAGATCGGGAGCCGTGCCCGCGTCTTCGGGTCGAGCTCCTGGAAGTCCGCGATGCCGTGGTCGACGGGCGACCGTCCCGTCGCCAGCGTCGTCCAGATGAGCGGCGAGATCATCGGGTTCACGGTCTCGAGGTTCCAGGTCCGCCCGCGCGCGACGAGCGCCGAGAGATTCGGCAGGAGGCCGCGCTGCATGAGCGGATCGAGAAGCTTCCAGTCGCCCCCGTCCCAGCCGACGACGAGGAGCGGAGCCGGGCGAGCCGGCTTCCCGCCGCCCTTCGCGGGCGGCGGTTCTGCCGCTGAAGCCGTCGAGGCCAGGGCGGCGAGAAACAGGAGGGGGACGAAAAGGACGGCGGTGCGCTTCATTGCGGAGACGGCGGGAGCCCGGCGGCTACTTCACGAAGGATACCCCGCGGCCCCCAGCATCCGGCAGATCATGCCCCGGGACATGGGGCACCTCGTTTTTTCCCTCTGACACGTAATCCCTCAACGCCGGTTGTCGATGCGCAGCATCCTTCCCGCCCAAGAAAAGGGGAGGCCCGAAGGCCTCCCCATCCCTGAAACCCTAAACGGGCCTAGAAGCTGAGTCGGGCCCCCAGCTTGAGCGTCCGCGGGCTGCTCCTCCAAGTCACCAGGCCGTAGTTCGTGTTCGCGCTGGTCGGGTTCGACACGGCCGAGCAGTTCGTCACCGCGCTCGCGGTCGGAGGGGGCGCGACCGTGCAGTCCTGGTTATAGCCGAGGACGTCCTGATGGTTCAGGAGGTTGTTCCCCTGGGCGATCAGGGTCACGGTCACCGCGCTGAACTTGATCGCGTAGGAAGCCGAAAGATTCATGTCGTAGTCCCACGGGGTCCGGCCGGCGCTGCCGGTCGGAACGACCTGGTAGCCCTCGGCGCCGTAGCCGCTGTTGAAATAGCCATATTCGGACAGCGGCGCGCCGGAACGCAGGTGGGCGCTGAGAGCGACCGTCAAGCCGAACGGCATCGTGTAGGTCCCGTCCAGCCGGAACTGATGCCGCCGGTCCAGGGCGAGGTTTCCGTAAGCGTTCGTCAGGAACCGCGGGTAATCGAAGTCGGCGTTGATGCCGGGGTCCGTCTGGCCTCCGCCGGGGTACGCGAACTCGCCGATGCTGGCCTCTCCGTTGTAGTTGCCGTACAGGTGCGACCAGAGGTAGCTGAACTGGGCCCACACCTGGTTCGAGACGCGATTTTTGACGACGAACTCGACGCCGTGGAACTTCCGCTCGGCGGCGGGAACGGCCACGTTCGTCGTCTGGGGGCCGGTGCACTGCGACTGCGGTGAGTTGCCGCTGGCGTCGATGTAGTCGCGCCCGTCGCACGTGTGGACTCCCTGCCCCGTCGCGTAGGGGCTGCTGGAGCCGGGGTTGATGATGACGCAGGTGTTGCCGTTGGCCTCGGGATAGCCCGCGTCGAAGTCGCACCGGTCCTCGATCGTCCGGCCGAGGTTCCGGTACGTGTAGCGGACGGCGACCGAGAGCGACGCGCTGAGAGCCTTCTCGAAGCCGAGCGCGTACTCGTCCTGGTAGATCCCCTTCAGGTTGTCCTGGAACGGCTCGGGGAAAAAGCCCCCCTGCGTGAAGGCCTGCTTGCCGATCGTCGGATCCTGCGCCACGCTCAGCGCGGCGGAGTTGTAGTTGTAGGTGATGGCGTCGATCTTGCCGCCGTACGAGCGGACCGTGAGGTCGGTCGGCAGGGCGTAGTAGAAGCGGCCGTACGAGGCCGAGACCTTCGTCGAGCCGTCCTTCGCCGGATCCCACGCGATGCCGATGCGGGGCTGCCACTCGTCCTTCAGGAAGAACTGCTGGCCCCCCGCCTGGATGACGTTGCCGCTCCCGTCGACTACCTGGCTGTTGTAAATCTTCGTCCCGTTGTACTGGCGGACGTCCTCCTGGTCGTACCGCAGGCCGACGTGGACGGAGAGGTTCGGGAGCACCTTCCACGCATCCTGGAGGAAGGCGCCGGTCCGGTACACGCGGGGCATCACCGTATTGCCGCCGGGCAGGAACGCGTTCTGGAGCTGCGTCTTGTCCGTCGTCAGCGAGTAGAACTCGTGCCCGTAGTAGAAAGCATTACCCGCGTTCGCGCCGGTGCAGACCTGCGGGTTGCACGCGTACTTCAGGAGCACCGCACCGCCGCTGTAGATGTCCGTGGACTGGGTCAGGTTGTTCTCGAAGTCCAGGCCTCCCTTGACCTCGTGCGTCCCCAGGAAGAAGGTCAGGCCCCCCTTCACGGCGTCCCGCTTGGACTGGTTGTCGTCGCGGAACCCGCGGATGGAGCCGAAGCCGCCGGAGGCGGTGGGGTTGGACAGGCTCTGGGTGTAGTCGAGGACGGACGGGATGCTCGCCCCCGCCCCCGTAAGCGTGTAGCGGTCCTGGTGGCGGGAGTAGCGGACGTCGAAGAGGCCCAACGTGCCGAAGAGCTGCGTGATCCCGACCGCGAAGTCGGTCGCGCCGATCTTGCGGGTGGCGTCCTGCGAAAGAGGGTTGCTGGAGGTGAAGTTCCGCTCCGCGCCCGTGCGCGTCTCCGGGTCGCCGAAGATCGTCCCGACGATCGTCGTGGAATCGGTGGGCCGCGCCGTCAGCTTGCCGGAGAAGAGGTCCGCGTGGTAGGTGATCGGGAAGTTCTGTCCCGCGTTCGGCAGCCCCGTTCCGGCGAGCGTGAGCTGGTCCACGTCCTGGTTGACGCGGTTGTACGCCGCGAAGAGCCAGAGGCGGTCCTTGAGGGCGTAACCCCCGAGGTCGGCGCCGAAATCCTGGACGTTCTTTTGCGAGGTGTCCACGCCATTTGGAGGACCAGTGTAGTTCTGGTCGGTCTCGGCGGTCCCTTTGCGGGCGGCCGTGAGGCTCTTCTCGTTGAAGTAGCCGAAGGCGTCGCCGTGAAACTCGTTGCCGCCCGACTTCGTGACGACGTTGATGATGCCGCCCATGGCGCGCCCGTACTCGGCCTCGTAGCCGCCGGCCTTGATCTGGACTTCCTCGACGAACTCGGAGCTTATGGCCTTGCCCTGGAAGCCGCGGATGACGTTCGTCGTGTTGACGCCGTCCACGAGGTACTGGTTCTCGATGGACGTAGCGCCATAGATAGAAAAGGCCATGGCACGACCCTGCGTGTCGCCCGAGTCCATCCCAACGCCCGGGTTGATCTCCACGGCCTGGGCGTAATTCCGCCCGAGCGGGAGCTTCTGGACGACGTCCTGCCGGATGTTGATGCCGTTCGCGGCGTCGTTCGTGTCGACGACGGGCGCCTCACCCGAGACGACGATCTCCTTCGTAACCGAGATCTCCATCCGGATCAGCACGGTGGCCGTGGCGTCGAGGTTGACCGTCACGCCGTTCCGCTCGACCTTCCTGAAGCCCGAGAGAGAGCACGTCACCGTGTAGGTGCCGGGGGGAATGACCGGGAAGCGGAACCGGCCGGCGGTGTTCGTGACGGCGGAACGTGGTCCCTGTAGGCTGGGTGACCTGAGATCCACGCTCGCGCCCGGCAGCGGAGCCTCGTTGGCGTCGGTGACGGTGCCCTCGATGCCTCCCGTGGTCTGCGAATAGGCCACGTTCGCCGTCAGACCAAGAACGGCGAGCGCGAGCACCATGAATGTGCTCAGCCAACGTGATTTCATATTCAAGCTACCTCCTCCTGAATTGAAACGAAAATGGGGATCTCGACACAAGAGTTCAACGACGGATGAATGGACCTGTGTGCTACTCCGTTCACCCGGGTGCAATTCCGCTGCCTTTAAGTGGCGAGAGCGTACAGAAGGTAAGGCGCTGTAGTCAAAGGAAAGATTCTGGGGCAAGGCCGTGGCGACAGAGTCTCAATCCAAAGTATTGGATCGAAATCCGATCCGCCGATTCGAGAGCAGCAAGTGTTTCCCGCTCGAGGCGAGGACCTCCGCAGGAGTTGCCGACAACGCTGGCCGGCCGAACGCGCCGAGCTGGTCCCGGTGCACGACGACGAGGATCCGCCGGCTCCCGTTCCAGCCCGCCGCGAACGCTTCGTCGGACGGAAAGAGCGCCTCGGTTCCGGGGTGCGAGCGGCCGAAGTCCAGCTCGCTCCACCCGAGCGAGGCCACCGGCGTGAGACGCTTGAGGTAGAACGGAAGCACCTCGAGGTAGTGCCCCTTCTGCAGGAGCAGGTCGTCCGGTTCCAGAATCTCGAGGGCGCGCGAGGCGATCGGCCACGGCGTGACCTCGCGCGCCGCGCCGGGAAGCACGATGAGAAGCCCTGCCACGAACGCGAGCCACGGCGCGGCCACGAAGAGCACGGGATCTCCGCCGCGTCGCGCGCCGAAAAGACGGGGCGAGACGTTCAGGACGAATCCGCCGAAGAGCGCCCCGAGCGCGAGAAGCCCCGCCCGCGCGACCCCGAAGCGCTCCAGATAACCGGCGCCCCAGCCGTACGCGGCGGCCGCCGCGAAGAGCAGCCCGAAACACACGGCGGAAACACGTCGATCTCCCAGGAATTCAGACCCGCGCGCGCGGGCGCGCTCGATGCCGAGGGCCAGCAGCACACAGAGCGCGGGCCAGATCGGAAGGATGTACGGAATGAGCTTCGACTGGGACGCGGAGAAGAACGCGAAGACGAGGAGGGACCAGATCCAGAGGAAGCCCTCGGTCCCGCGCGCCCGCCACCCGCCGCGTGAAAAGCCCGGCCACGCCTCCCGGAATCGCCCAAAAAAGCCCGTCCACGGCAGGAATCCCGCGACGACAACCGGGATGAAGTAGACGGCCGGCCCCGTCCGCCGGTGCCCCGTCGTCGCGAAGCGCTGGAAGTGCTCATGCACGAAATAGAACTGCAGGAAGTCGGGATGGCGGAGGGCCATCGCGACGTGCCAGGGAACCGCCAGCGCGAGAAAGAGCAGAAGCGGTCCGGGCGAGAAGATGCGCACGAGCGTGCGCCACCGGCCGGTGACGAGGACCCACAAGACGATCGCGCCCCCCGGCAGAACCACGCCGACGAGACCCTTCAAGAGGATCGCCGCCGCGCAGGCGGCATGGAAGCCATAGAGCGACCGCCTGGCGCGCCGCGACTCTCCCACCGCGTCGTCCTCCGCAAACGC
>CALFNC010000134.1 GCA_937902605.1 uncultured Acidobacteriota bacterium
GGCTTCAAGGTCACCCTCCAGAAGTTCGACCCCTACATCAACGTCGACCCTGGGACGATGTCGCCGTTCCAGCACGGCGAGGTCTTCGTCACCGACGACGGGACGGAGACCGACCTCGACCTCGGCCACTACGAGCGGTTCACCTCCACCGTGACGTCTCGGGTCAACAGCGTTACAACCGGGAAGATCTACCAGACGGTCATCGAGAAGGAGCGCCGCGGCGACTACCTCGGCAAGACCGTCCAGGTGATCCCGCACATCACGGACGAGATCAAAGATTCTATTCGGCGGGTGTCGGCCGACAACGACGTCGTCCTGATCGAAATCGGCGGGACGGTCGGCGACATCGAGTCCCTCCCCTTCCTCGAGGCCATACGCCAGTTCCGGAAGGATGCGGGCCGGGGGAACGTCATCAACATCCACCTGACGCTCGTTCCGTACATCGCGGCCTCCGACGAGCTGAAAACGAAGCCGACCCAGCACTCGGTCAAGGAGCTCCTCTCGATCGGGATCCAGCCCGACATCCTCCTTTGCAGGGCCGACCGGTCGATCCCCGAGGAGATGAAGAAGAAGATCGCGCTCTTCTGCAACGTGGAGGAGCGCGCGGTCATCACGGCGCAAGACGTCGACTCGATCTACGAGGTCCCGCTCGCGTTCGCGCGCGAGGGGCTGGACGACATCCTCCTAGACTACCTCTCGCTCCCCCACTACAACCGGGACCTCTCCCGCTGGGAGGAGATCGTTAACCGCGGGAAGAACCCGAGCGGCGAGGTGACGATCGCGATCGTCGGGAAATACGTCCAGCTCGGCGACAGCTACAAGAGCCTGAACGAGGCCCTCCACCATGGAGGAATCGCGAACAACGTCCGCGTGAAGCTCGACTTCATCGACTCGGAGGAGCTGGAGTCGTCCGGCTTCCCCGACCTGCTCACGACGGCCGACGCGATCCTCGTACCTGGCGGCTTCGGCAAGCGCGGCATCGAGGGGAAGCTGCAGGCCATCCGGTACGCACGCGAGACGAAGGTCCCCTACTTCGGGATCTGCCTCGGCATGCAGTGCGCGGTGATCGAGTTCGCCCGCAACATCTGCGGCCTGGCGGGGGCCAACTCGACGGAGTTCGACTCGAACTCCCCCCACAAGGTGATCTACAAGCTCCGCGACCTGATCGGCGTCGACGCCCTCGGCGGGACGATGCGGCTGGGGAAGTACCCGTGCGACCTGGCGGACGGTTCGGTCGCCCGGCGGGCCTACGGCGAGGCCCAGATTTCCGAGCGCCACCGCCACCGCTACGAGGTGAACCAGGACTTCCTCCCGGTCCTTCGCGAGCATGGCCTCGCCTTCACCGGCATGTCGCCCGACCGGAAGTTCGTCGAGATGGTCGAGCTGCCCGGCCACCCGTGGTTCGTCGGCTGCCAGTTCCACCCGGAGTTCAAGTCGAAGCC
>CALFNC010000135.1 GCA_937902605.1 uncultured Acidobacteriota bacterium
CACCGAGATCTACACTCTTTCCCTACACGACGCTCTTCCGATCTGCTCTCGTCCGAGCGAGCGGACGATACGCCGGTCGCCGCCGGATGCAGCGTCGGGAGACGACTCCGCGGAGCGCCTCCACGTTGCCAGGTGGAGGGGGGCGAGGGACGCGGCCACGATGGTCACCAGCACCAGCGCCCCGGCGGCGAGCGCGGCTGCCGCCGCCAGGCCGGAGACCGATCCAGAGAGCGCCTCGTACGAAGCTGCTGCCGCCCATTCGGCCGAGCCGCTGGATGGAGAGGGCGGGACCATGCCGAGCCGCCGCAGGATCTCCAGAGCCTGCACCGGGTCGAAGAGACGCTCAGGCCGCGCGCCGCGGATGCCGACGAGGGCGCCGGCCAGGCCGACGGCCGAGAGGGTCGCGGCAAGCAGCCGTGCGCGCCGGGGCGGGACGATCCGGACGAGGAGGAGGGCGGCGATGGCGCCCGCGCCTCCGGCCACGAGGACGACGGAAAGGAGCGACAGCGAGAGGGCGGCCACGGTCAGGCTCGGGGACGGCGAATGGAGCGCCGCGACGGCGACGAGCGGTGTGGCGAGGAACCAGGTGGGGGCGGATGCCGCTCCGATCGAGCGGAGGAGAAGCCCGAGGAACAGCCTGCGGTGGGAAATCGGGAGAGGGAGGAGCGCCGGCAGGTCGTCCGAGAGGAAGAGGAGCGATACGGAGCTGGTGAGCGATCCGAGCAGGAGCAGGAACGCGGCCCCGGCGTAAAGGGCCCGGAGGAGGTGGACGAGGAGGAATCCGGGCTGGAGCTCCGGGAGCTGGGCGAGCCCCGTCCGTGTCACGGCGAGGAGAGCCGATGTCCCCCAACCGACGAGGAGTGCGAAGCCGATCGCAGAGGAGACGGCGATCGACGCCGCGATCCGCTCGCGCCGCTCGTCCGGCAGAAGAGACCGGCCGAAGGCCCGCAGGGCGTTCGTGAGGAACACCGCGGTGGGACGGCCGGACCCGGCGGCGGTCATGGCCGCTCGGTCAGGCCGAAGAAGACCTCCGAGAGCCGTCCGCGCATCCCACGGGGTCCCTGGAGGTCGCGGGGGTCTCCGGCTGCCAGCAGCCGTCCCTCGCCCAAGACACCCGTGCGGTCGGCGATCTCCTCGGCGAGCGAGAGGTGGTGTGTCGTGAAGAGGACCGCCGCCCCCGTCCGGGTCCGCTCCCTCAGTCTGGCCACGAGGTTCCGCTGGGCCGCCGGGTCGAGCCCCACCATCGGCTCGTCGAGGACGAAGAGGTCGGGGTCGTGGAGGAATGCCTGTGCGAGAGCCGCCTTCTGGCGGGTCCCGTGGGAGAGGGTCTCGGCGCGCTGGTCCCCCGCCTCGGCCAGCGAGAAAGCCTCCAGCTCCGCCTCGATCCTCTCGTCGAGGGCCCGTCCCGTCATCCCGAAGACCGCTCCGGTGAAGCGGAGCGCCTCACGAGGGGTCCACTTCGGCCAGATCCAGGGCCGGTCCGGGACGAGACCGAGGCGCCTCTTCACCGCGAGCGGCTCCGAGGAGACGTCGAGGCCGAACACCAGGACGCGGCCCGCCGTGGGCGTGAGGAGGCCGGTCAGGAGGCCGATGGCCGTCGTCTTCCCGGCGCCGTTCGGGCCGACGAGGGCGAAAATCTCGCCGGGCTTCACCCGAAGCGTCAAGGTATCCAGCGCCAGGCGCTCTCCGTACTTCTTGCTCGCGGCGTCGAACTGGACGGCTCCGGGATGTCCCTCTTCCACTCCGCGCGACATCTTCTCAGATCGCTGTGCGTACAATTGAGCTGGCAGGAGCACGGCGAGACGTGGAGATTCCCGAGGGGTTCGAGAAGATCGAGGCGAGCGTCTACCGGAACGGGGACGAGCTGTTGATCTGGGGGAACCTCGATCCGGAGGGGCCGTTCGCGATCCGGATCCGCCTTGGACCGGCGCCCGGAGACCCCGGACCCCCGCCGGACGGATACGAGTGGACCGGCGAGGTCCGTCCTCCGAAGAAGGGGGAGTACTTCTGGTCCGACTTCAAGGGGCGGGTGGTCTGCGCGATCGACGACGAGACCGGCTTCAACCGGCTCGGCGAGCCGACCGGGGGTCGGAAGATCCTCCGGCCCGTCGCCCCGCCCGAGGACCCGAAGAAGAAGTTTCGGATCGTCCGCGACGAGGGCTGACCCCGGGCCTCTCCTGAACCCTACTTTGCCGCGAGAGACCTCAGCACGAACTGGAGGATTCCCCCGTGGCGGACGTAGTCGACCTCGTTCGGCGTGTCGAGACGGAGCGTCGTGGTGAACGTCTTCTTCGCCCCCTTCTCGTCGGTCGCCGTCACCTGGATCTTCTTCAGCGGCGTCAGCCCTTCGGCCACTCCGCCGATGTCGAACGTTTCCTTGCCGGTTAGCCCCAGCGTCTGGGCGTCCTCGCCCGGCTGGAACTGGAGCGGCAGGAGGCCCATGCCGGCCAGGTTCGACCGGTGGATCCGCTCGAAGCTCTTGGCGATGACCGCCTTCACGCCGAGGAGCATCGTCCCCTTCGCCGCCCAGTCGCGCGAGGAGCCGGTCCCGTACTCTGCCCCGCCGAGGATGACGAGCGGCGTCTTTTCGGCCTGGTACTTCATGGCGGCGTCGTAGATCGGCATCTGCTCGCCACCCGGGAGATGGAGCGTGATGCCGCCCTCCGTCCCGGGGATCATCAGGTTCTTGAGGCGGATATTTCCGAACGTGCCGCGCATCATGACTTCATGATTGCCGCGGCGGGCGCCGTACTGGTTGAAGTCCTTCGGCTCGACCCCGTTCTCCTGGAGGTACTTGGCCGCCGGGCTCCCCTTGGCAATGTTCCCGGCGGGGGAGATGTGGTCGGTCGTGACGGAGTCACCGAGGAGGGCGAGGCACCGCGCCCCCTTGACGTCGGCGAGGGCGGCCGGCGTCTTCGGCAGGTCGTCGAAGAACGACGGTTTCCGGACATAGGTCGACTTCGCGTCCCAAGCGAAGGTCTTGCCGGTCGGTACTGGGAGCCCGCGCCAATCGGCGTCCCCCTCGAAGACCTTCCCGTAGGCCTTCTGGAACTGCTCGGGCTTGACCGAGCTCGCCACGGCCTCCCGGACCTCGGCCGGCGTCGGCCAGATGTCCTTGAGGTACACGGGCGCGCCGGACCGATCGACGCCGATCGGTTCCGTGGTCAGGTCGAGGTCCATGTCTCCCGCCAGCGCGTAGGCGACGACGAGCGGCGGCGAGGCGAGAAAGTTCATCTTGACCAGCGGATTGACCCGTCCTTCGAAGTTCCGGTTGCCAGAAAGGACCGAGGCCACGACGAGGTCGCCCGTCTTGACCGCTTCCGAGACCTTGTCGATCAGCGGACCGGAGTTCCCGATGCAGGTTGTGCAGCCGTAGCCGACGACACTGAAGCCGAGAGCTTCCAGGTAGGGCATGACGCCGGCGTTCGTCAGGTAGTCCGTCACGACCCTGGAGCCGGGCGCGAGGGACGTCTTCACCCAGGGCTTGACCGTCAGGCCACGCTGGACCGCCTTCTTCGCGAGGAGGCCGGCGCCGAGCATGACGGAGGGATTGGACGTGTTCGTGCAGGACGTGATCGCCGCGATGACGACGGCCCCGTGTCCCAGCTGATACGACTCGTGCCCCTCGGTCACCACGATGGTCTTTGCGGGCTTCGCCGGCTCCTTCTGCGCGTCGAGCATCTGAACGAGCGACGTCTCAAAGACCTTCTTGGCGTCCTTCAGCGCCACCCGGTCCTGCGGGCGCTTCGGCCCCGCGAGCGACGGCTCGACGGTGGCGAGGTCGAGCCCGAGCGTGTCGCTGAAGCGCGGCTCGGGAGCCGAGTCGGTCCGGAAGAGCCCCTGCTCCTTCGTATAGGCCTCGACGAGAGGGGCGACCTCGGCCCGTCCGGTGAACTTCAGATACGAGACCGTTTCGGCGTCGACCGGGAAGAAGCCCATCGTGGCGCCATACTCGGGGGCCATGTTCGCGATGGTCGCCCGGTCGGTCAGCGATAGGGCCGAGATGCCGGCACCGTAGAACTCGACGAACTTCCCGACGACCCCCTTCTTCCGGAGCATCTGCGTCACGGTGAGGACGAGGTCGGTGGCCGTCGCTCCCTCAGGAAGTGTCCCGTGGAGCTTGAAGCCGATCACCTCGGGGATCAGCATCGAGACCGGCTGCCCGAGGAGGGCTGCCTCCGCCTCGATCCCGCCGACGCCCCAGCCTAGGACGCCGAGCCCGTTGATCATCGTCGTGTGCGAGTCGGTGCCGACGAGCGTGTCGGGGTAGGCGAGTCCCCCCTCGCCGCGGAAGACGACGGAGGCGAGGTACTCGAGGTTGACCTGGTGGCAGATGCCGGTCCCCGGCGGGACGACCCGGAAGTTCTTGAACGCTTTCTGGCCCCACCGGAGGAAGGCGTACCGCTCCTTGTTCCGCTCGTACTCGAGGGTCACGTTCTGCCCGAAGGCGAGGGACGAGCCGAAAGAGTCGATCTGGACCGAATGGTCGATGACGAGGTCCGCCGGCGAGAGCGGGTTGATCTTGTCGGGGTTCCCTCCCATCGCCACGACCGCCTCCCTCATCGCCGCCAGGTCGACGACCGCCGGGACGCCGGTGAAGTCCTGCATCAGGACGCGGGCTGGGTGGTAGGCGATCTCCTTGTCCGGCGTCGCCTTCGGATCCCAGCTCACGAGCGCCAGGACGTCCTCTTTTTTCACCACCCGCCCGTCCTCGTGCCGCAGGAGGTTCTCGAGGAGGACCTTCAGCGAATAGGGGAGGGTGGCGAGCTTCGGGTGATCCTTCGCGAGGGTCGCCAGACTGAAGATCTGGTACGACGTCCCGCCGACGGAGAGCGTCTTCTTTGTCTTGAAGCTGTCGTTCATTTAGCCTCCGGGTCCGGCGGCTGGCCGGCGGCGCATTCTAAACGCATCCGGGGCGGACCGGGAGGGCGGAGGAGCATCGGCAGCTTGTCCGGAACCGGTCTCAGGAAGGCGCTCGGAAGCGGCTAGAAGTCGGAGTCGCCGAAGCCGTCGCCCATCCCGCAGCTGCCCGCCATCCCGCAGGCATCAGGGCTTTCGCACTCTCCCTCGCCACAGGGGAGGTCCGGGAAGCCCTCGTCCCCTTTCGAGGTTCCATGAGCGGCGAACGTCGATAGGAGGCGGGACATCTTCCGTGACCCGCAGGCCGGGCACTTCGGCCGGGAAGCCGTGTCGCCGGCCAGGACCAGCTCTTCGCTTTTCTTACGGCAATCCGAGCACCGGTATTCGTACAGGGGCATCATGTACCTCTGGAAAAGTATAGCGGCCAGGGGAAGAGGTTACTTGACATATAAATTATTTGTATGTAAATTATCTTCCGTGGTTGAGACCTCACGATCCCTCCAGACCGAGATCAAGCAGCAGCGGCCCTTCGTCTCCCGCGCCCAGGAGGGAGCGGTCGCGATCCTGAGAACTGCCGACGTCGTCCGGAGGCGAGTGGCGGGAGCGCTCGAGAGCCATGCGATCACTCCCCAGCAGTACAACGTCCTCAGAATCCTCCGGGGTGCCGGTCCGGGCGGGCTGCCGACACTCGAGATCGCCGACCGGATGGTCGAGCGGGCTCCGGGGATCACCGGTCTGCTCGACCGGCTGGAGGCCAAAGAGCTGATCGGCCGCGAACGGAACGCCAAAGACCGCCGCTCCGTCGTCTGCCGGATCACGGAGCGGGGGCTCGGCCTCCTCGCCGACCTCGATGGTCCGGTCGAGGCCGCGGACCGCGCGCTCTTCGGGACCCTCTCCGACGCCGACCTCGACCGTCTCCTGTGGCTCCTCCAGACCATCCGATCGGGAGCGGAATAGACCTTCGATTCGACAGATCACGGCTCTTCGAGCCTCAACACGAGCACAAAGGAGATGTTATGAACCTCAAGACCCGCCTCAGCCTCGCAGCCGCAGTCGCAGCCGTGGCGCTGCTCCCGTTCACCCCGGCCGTCGCCGCCGACACCTACTCGGTCGACGCGGTCCACTCTGAGGCAAGCTTCCAGATCCGCCACCTCGTCGGGAAGGTGCGCGGCCACTTCGCCGACTTCAAGGGGACGGTCCAGATCGACCAGGCCAAGCCGGGAGCCTCGTCCGTCGAGTTCTCGATCAAGGCGGCCACCATCGACACGGGGGTCGCCGACCGCGACAAGCACCTCCGTAGCGCCGACTTCTTCGACGTCGAGAAGTTCCCGGAGATCACCTTCAAGAGCACGAAGATCGCGCCGGCAGGGAAGGACAGGTACGACGTCACGGGGACCTTCAGCATGCACGGCGTCACCAAGACCATCACGCTCCCGGTGTCGTTCCTCGGCTTCGGCAAAGACCCGTGGGGTAACGATCGAGCCGGTTTCGAGGTGACGACCACGCTCAACCGGAAGGACTACGGAATCGTCTGGAACAAGACGCTCGACGCCGGCGGTGTCATGCTGGGGGAGGACGTCGCGGTGACGATCACCCTCGAGACGATCAAGAAGAAGGACAAGCCGGGGGGCTAGACTGCCGCTCCATTGGTGAAGGCCTACGACCGCGCCTATTTCGATCGGTGGTACCGCGACCCCGGTCGCCGTGTCGGGACGGCGGCGGAGCTGGCCCGTCAGGCGGCCCTGGCCGTGGCGGCCGCCGAGGTCGTGCTGGCCCGCCCGATCCGGTCGGGCCTCGACATCGGCTGCGGGGAGGCCGCGTGGTGCCCGGTCCTGCGCCGCCTTCGCCCCGAGGTGCGATACCTCGGTGTCGACCCGAGCCCATACGCCATCGCGCGCTACGGCCGGAGCCGAAGGATCGTCTCCGGTTCGTTCGGGTCGCTCGCGTCGCTGAACCTGCCCGGCCCGTACGACCTCGTCGTCTGCGCGGACGTTCTTCACTACGTGGCGGACCGCGAGCTGTCGCGCGGACTTCCGGAACTGGCCCGGCTCGTCGGCGGCGTCGCATTCCTGGAGGTCCAGACGCAGGGCGACTCCTTCACGGGAGATCGGCAGGGCTGGGTCCGCCGGACCGCGAACCGGTACCGGTCCCTCTTTCGGCGGGCCGGACTGGTCCCGTGCGGCCTCCACCTCTGGCTCGGGCCGGAGGCGGCGGCTGCGGCGTCGGCCCTCGAACGGGCATGACGGTACTCGTGGACTGTGACAGGCTATTAGAGACCCGGCGCCGGCCGGAGCCGCAGGAAGAGCTGGCGGACCGGACCCGAATGGAGGATTGATGACGGAGGGCGGGGCGGCCAGACGGTCGGCGGCAAAGTGGATGGGCCCGGATGGGCCCGGCGCGCGGCTCCTGTTGATCATCGTCGCGATCACGCTCCTCGTCCTCGCCTCGATTTTCGTCTTCGTCGTCGCGTGGATTCCGGGGCAGCGAGCCGACGCGGTCAGGCGCTGGCAGCAGCGGCTCGCGATGGTGGCCGAGGACCGGGAAATCGCCGTTACAAACTGGATCCGCGAGCTCGCGGCCGACGCCCGAACGGCCGCCGCCTTCCCGAGCGTCGGCGAGGCGGCGGAGCGACGCGAGGCCGGGCGGGGGCCATCACCGGACGCCGAAAGGCGTTTCCAGGGGATTCTGGACAAATTCGTCGAGACGGAGGAGCTGGCCGGGCTCCTCGTGTTCGACGGACGGGGAGGACCCATTGCGTCCGTCGGCATCCCGGATACGTGGGAGCGGGGGCGAAACGGGAAGTGGGCGATTCCGGGCCCGGAGCGAACGAGGGTCCAGTTCGTTGCGGGGCAGGATGGCCGCCCGCTCATGGCGATGTCTGTGTCGTGGGCGACTCGGTCCGCTGGCGATGTCCACGTCGTCGCTCTCGCCGATCCGTCGCGCTGGCTCTATCCGTTCCTGGGCCGCGACCTGGTCTGGTCCCGGGGCGAGACGATTCTCGTCGCACGGGAGCCCGGACGCCCGGCCCTTCTCAGTCCGTCGCGGCTGCTTCCCTCGAAACTGCTCGAACCGTTTGTCGGTATCGAACGGGGGGGAGCCATCACGGCGACCCGGGAGGTCCCGGGAACGGACTGGACCCTGGTCGTCCGGGTCGACCGGGACGAGGCCCTGGCGCCCTTCCGGAAGCAGACATGGACAGCGGCTGTCGTGATGGCTCTTGGGGTCCTCCTCGTGACCTTGCTGACGTTCGGCCTCTACCGCGAGACGAGGCGCCGCTTCCGGAAGCAGGCCGAGGCGTCGGCTCAGCGGCTGGCGCTGCTACTCGACGAGGCCGGAGACGCGATCGTCTCCGTCGATGCCCGGGGACGGCTCGTGGATGCCAACCGGAAGGCGGAGGAGCTGTGGGGCCGCTCGCACGAGGAGCTTCTCTCGATGACGATCGGCGATCTCGAGGTCTCCGGCGAACGGCCGGCCTTCAACCGCCAGATCGAGAAAGTGCGGAAGGGAAGCCACCGCCTCTTCGAGACCGAGTACGTCCGGAAGGATGGCTCGCGGGTGCCGGTCGAGGTGAGCGCCTGCTCCACGACGGTCGAGGGCGGACCCGGATACCTCGCGATCATTCGGGACCTCTCCGCCCGGAAGGAAGCGGAACGGCGCTACCGCCTCATCTCGGAGAACTCGGTGGACGTGATCTGGACGTTCGACATCGCGTCCATGCGGTTCACCTACGTGAGCCCCTCCATCATGAGGCTCCGCGGGTCCACGCCGGAGGAGGTCATGGCCCAGCCGCTCGAGGCGGCCGTGACTGCGGAGTCGGCTGTTCTGGTCCGGACGGTGCTCGAGGAGCATCTCGCGGCCCTGGCGAGGGGCGCGGACTTGTGCAGCAGCCGCTCGGTGAGGTTGAACCAGCCCCGGAAGGACGGGACGATCGTGACGACCGAAACCGTCGCGAGGGTGCTCGCGGACAGCCACGGGAAGCCGGTCGAGGTCCTCGGCGTCACCCGGGACATCGGCGAGCGCCTCGCGGCCGAAGAGGAGATCCGGAAGAGCCGTGCGGCCCTGATCGAGACACAGCGGATCGGACACGTGGGGAGCTGGGAACGGGACCTCGTCAGTGGCGAGGTGACCTGGTCCGACGAGGTCTACCGGATCTTCGGGCTCGATCCGTCGGGGCCGAGGATCCCCCCGGAGCGGTTCCTCTCCCTGATCCACCCCGAGGATCGCGACGTCGTCTCCAGGCTCCCCCGGGACGCCCGG
>CALFNC010000136.1 GCA_937902605.1 uncultured Acidobacteriota bacterium
CGGGGACTCGAGCCGGTGATCAAGTGGGGCCCTTCCGAGGAGGTCCGGGCGAACGCGCTCGCCGCCGCGAGCGGCGGACTCCTACTCCTAGCCCCGCCGGCCGGCCCGGCCGCCACGGCGCGGCTCGCCTTCCACGCCGCGCTCGTCGTCGGCGTCGATTCGGGCCCCACCCACCTCGCAGCCGCGACCGGGGCCCCCACGCTCGCCCTCTTCGGGCCGACCGATCCAGGACGTTTCGGTCCCGTCGGGCTCCATGCTGCGGCCTTGAGAGGCGAGGCAGGCCACTACAATCGCCGCGGGGAGGGTCCGTCCCTCCCCGAAACCGATGAGATCCTCCGCGCGATCGACCGCCTTCTCGCATGACCTCCGGCGAACGGTTGGAGTGTTCGGCGTCCTCGGCGCCGTTTGCCTCGCGCTCGTGGCGAGCCTCCCTCCGCCGGACGGCTTCGGACCGCCCCCCACCGCCGCACGGCCGTTCCTCCCAAAGGACCTCGTCTATCCGGTCCCCTTCGGACCGGGCGAGACGCTCGTCTACAGGCTCGCCTGGCTGATGATCGAGGGAGGCGAGATGACGCTAAGGACGAGCCGCGAGACGTCTCCCGATGGGGTCGGCCTCCACCGGCTCGTCCTGACCGCGGAGTCCAACGCCTTCGTCTCGACGTTCTATCCCGTAAGGACCCGGTACGAAACATGGGTCGACATCCGCGACTTTCAGCCGGTCCGCTTCGAGAAGCACGCCCGCGAGGGGCGCTACGAGTCGGACGAGGTGGAGGAGTTCGACCTGACGCGGCGGGTCGGGAGCTGGCGGGACGCCAGGACGCCGCTGCCGGAGAGGGTCCAGGACCTCATCTCGTCCTTCTACTACCTGAGGACCCAGCCGCTCGTCCCGGGGCAGGCGGTCCAGGTGGACATGTACTCGCGCGGCAAGATCTACAAGCTGTCGGCCGCGGTCCTCTCTCGGGAGCGCGTGGAGACCGACGTCGGAGTGTTCGAGGCCTTCAAGGTCCAGCCGCAGCTCCGCGAGAACGACTCCGCCGAGGACCGGAACCGAGGCAAGCTCTTCCTCTGGTTCTCCGACGACGACCGGCATCTCCCCGTGATGGTCCGGACGGTCCTCAAGATCGGATCGGTGACGGCCCGGCTCAAGAGCGTGACGCCGCCCGTTCCGTTGCCGACGTCTCCGGCTGCCTCGCCTCCTGCATCGAGATAGGCAGATGGACCGCCGCTCGCTAGAATCGCGACATGGCGGTCAAGCTCGGGGAACTCCTCCTCAAGGCCAAGCTCATCAGCGCGGACCAGCTCAATGAAGCTCTGAAGCAGCAGAAGGAGACCGGGATCCGCCTGGGCGAGGCGCTCATCCGCGCGGGCTGGGTCACCGAGGAAGACATCACCGAGACCCTCTCGACCCAGTTCGGCGTCCCGTCGATCAACCTCTCCAACTTCGAGATCGACCCGAACGTCCTCAAGCTGGTCCCCGCGGACGTGGCCCGCAAGTACAACATCCTCCCGGTCAACAAGACGGGAGCCACGCTCTCCATCGCGATGGCCGACCCGACGAACGTCTTCGCCATGGACGACATCAAGTTCATGACGGGATACAACGTCGAGCCCGTCGTCGCCTCCGAGCTCGCCCTCCAGCACTCCATCGACCGCCACTATGGGGCCTCCCACGCCCTCGAGCTGAAGAAGGTCATGGAGGAGATGTCCTCGCTCGATACGCAGGACACGACCCTGGAGGTCCTCGAGGATGAGGGAACCGAGGAGGCGATCGACCTCGAGAAGCTCGTCGAGGAAGGGGAGGAGGCGCCGGTCGTCCGGCTCGTCAACATCATCCTCACGGACGCGATCAAGCGCGGCGCGTCGGACATCCACGTCGAGCCGTACGAGCGCGAATACCGGATCCGCTACCGCATCGACGGGATCCTCTACGAGGTGATGAACCCGCCCCCGAAGCTGAAGGAGGCGATCGCTTCGCGCATCAAGATCCTGGCACGCCTCGACATCGCCGAGAAGCGGCTCCCGCAGGATGGCCGCATCAAGATCAAGATGAAGCTCGCCGGGAAGGTAAAGGAGCTCGATTACCGCGTCTCCGTCCTCCCGACGCTTTTCGGCGAGAAGATCGTCTGCCGGCTCCTCGACAAGGACAACCTGATGCTCGACATGACGAAGCTCGGGTTCGAGAAGGAGAGCCTGGTCCGCTTCGAGAAGGCGATCCTCCGGCCCTGGGGGATGGTGCTGGTGACCGGGCCGACCGGCTCGGGCAAGACGAACACGCTCTATTCGGCCTTGTCCCGGATCAACACCCCCGAGACCAACATCCTGACGGCCGAAGACCCGGTCGAGTTCAACCTGCCCGGGATCAACCAGGTCCAGATGAAGGACTCCATCGGCCTCAACTTCGCGGCGGCCCTCCGCTCCTTCCTGCGGCAGGACCCGAACATCATCCTCGTCGGCGAGATCCGCGACTTCGAGACCGCCGAGATCGCCGTGAAGGCCGCGCTGACCGGACACCTCGTCCTGTCGACCCTGCACACCAACGACGCCCCGTCGACCATCAACCGGCTCATGAACATGGGGATCGAGCCGTACCTGGTCGCCACGTCGACCGTGGTCATCGCCGCCCAGCGGCTCATCCGGCGCGTCTGCAGCAACTGTAAGCAGCCGACCGAGGTCGCCCCGCAGACGCTCGTGTCGATCGGCTTTTCGCCCGAGGAGGCCAAGAGCGTACATGTCATGAAGGGCAAGGGATGCGAGCGCTGTAACTCGACCGGCTATAAGGGGCGCGTCGCGTGCGTCGAGGTCCTCGATATCTCCGACGAGGTCCGCGAGCTGATCCTTTCCGGCGCCTCCTCGATCGAGATCAAGCGGAAGGGCCTCGAGGAGGGGATGCTGTCGCTCCGCCGCTCCGGTCTCCAGAAGATCAAGGACGGCCTGACGACGATCGAAGAGGTCCTCCGAGAAACCGTCCTCTGAGGGCGCTGGGGTATCATCCCAGCGGCGATCCGAAAGAGAGAGAACAATGGGAGCGACTCTCCACCAGCTGCTGAAGCTGCTCGTAGAACGGGGGGGGTCGGACCTCCACCTGACGACGAATTCCCCGCCCGTCATCCGGATCCACGGGGAGCTCGTCTCGCTCGACTTCCCGCCCCTGACCGTCCCCGAGACCAAGCAGCTCGCCTACTCGATCCTCACTGACACCCAGAAGCACCGCTTCGAGGAGAACTACGAGCTCGACCTCTCGTTCGGCGTGAAGGGCCTCGCGCGTTTCCGCGGCAACGTCTTCCTCCAGCGTGGCGCGGTCTCCGCCGTCTTCCGGCAGATCCCGTACGAGATCCTCGGGTTCCGCGACCTCGGGCTCCCTCCCATCGTCGAGGGGCTTTGCAACAAGCCACGCGGGCTCGTCCTTGTCACGGGCCCCACCGGCTCGGGCAAGTCGACGACGCTCGCGACGATGATCGACAAGGTCAATCGCGAGCAGGCGAAGCACATCGTCACCATCGAGGACCCGATCGAGTTCCTCCACACGCACAAGAAGTGCATCGTGAACCAGCGGGAGCTCCACGCGGACACCCATTCGTTCCCGAACGCCCTGAAGTCCGTCCTCCGCGAGGATCCCGACGTCGTCCTGATCGGCGAGATGCGCGACCTCGAGACGATGGAGGCGGCCCTCCGGATCGCCGAGACCGGGCATCTCACTTTCGCGACGCTCCACACGAACAGCGCCGTCCAGACGATGAACCGGATCATCGACGCGTTCCCCGCGAGCCAGCAGTCGCAGATCCGCGCCCAGCTCTCGTTCGTCCTCGAGGGGATCCTCTGCCAGACGCTGCTCCCGAAGGCGAACGGGAAGGGGCGCTGCATGGCGATGGAGGTCCTCATCCCGACGCCCGCCATCCGGAACCTGATCCGCGAGGACAAGCTTCACCAGGTCTATTCCATGATGCAGACCGGACAGAACAAGTACGGGATGCAGACGTTCAACCAGGCGCTCGCCACGCTCGCTTACCGGAAGCTGATCACCCAGGAGCAGGCGGTCTTGGTGTCGTCGTTCCCCGACGAGCTCACCGAGATGATGTCCCGCGGGGCCGGGCTGATCGGCGGTCCCACGGCCGGGGCCGGTGCCCCGGCCGCGGGTGCGGCGAGTCGGCGTGTATAGGGCATAGGAGCACGACGCCGAGATGGCCCAGTTCGCCTGGAAAGGGAAGACCCGGCAAGGGGCCGTCACCGGCGGTATCTTGACGGCGGATTCGAAGGACCTGGCGATCGCGGATCTCCGCAGGCGCCAGGTTGAGGTGACGTCGGTCAAGGAGAAGGGGAAGGAGCTCGCGGTCCCGAAGCTCGGCAGCGGGAAGGTCAGCGCGAAGCGCCTCGCGATCTTCACGCGCCAGTTCTCGGTCATGATCGACGCCGGTCTCCCGCTCGTCCAGTGCCTCGAGATCCTCGGGTCGCAGCAGGACTACAAGCCGTTCCACAAGATCATCCTGGCGGTTCGGCAGGACGTCGAGGGGGGGCAGTCGCTGGCGGAGGCCATGCGGAAGCACTCGAAGGCCTTCGACGACCTCTACGTGAACATGGTGGCCGCGGGCGAGGCGGGCGGCATCCTCGACACCATCCTCCGTCGGCTGTCGACCTACATCGAGAAGGCGGTCAAGCTGACCGGCCAGGTCAAGACGGCGATGATCTACCCCATCTCGGTCATCGGCATCGCCGCCATCGTCGTCGCGATCATCCTCTGGAAGGTCATCCCGACCTTCGCGGCCCTGTTCGCGGCCTTGGGCGCGCAGCTCCCGCTGCCGACCCGGATGGTCATCGCCGCGTCCAACTTCCTCGCGAACTACATCGTCTTCATCGTCCCCCTCACGATGGCCGCGTTCTACGCCCTGAGACGCTACTACGCGACGTACAAGGGCCGGCGCGTCATCGACGGGATCATCCTCAAGCTCCCGGTCCTGGGCGACATCATGCGAAAGATCGCCGTCGCGCGTTTCTGCCAGACGCTCGCCACGCTGATCTCTTCGGGCGTCCCGATCCTGGATGGGCTCGAGATCACCGCGAAGACCGCCGGAAACTCCGTCATCGAGGACGCCATCATGGCCGTCCGCAAGGCGGTCGAGGCGGGGAGGACGATCGCCGACCCGCTGGCGGAGTCGAAGATCTTCCCGCCCATGGTCGTCCAGATGATCGGCGTCGGCGAGCAGACCGGCGCCCTCGACGCGATGCTCAACAAGATCGCCGAGTTTTACGAGGAAGAGGTCGACAACGCCGTAAACGGCCTGATGAAACTGATGGAGCCGATCATGATCTCGATCCTCGGCGTCGTCATCGGGACGATCGTCGTCGCGATGTACATGCCGATGTTCGACCTGCTCTCGAAGATCGGATAGGGACGGTCCGGCCGTGGAGGCCACGCGGAAAGAGACCCTGGAACCAGCCCCCGAGATGCTTCGGGGGCTGATCCTCTTTCGCATCGTCATCGTCTCCACGCTGATCCTCTCGGCCCTCCTGATCCAGCTGACGTTCTCGATCGAGCTGCCGCTCCGGCCGATCTACTACCTGTCGGCGTTCGCTTACGGTCACTCGCTGACCGCGCTCCTCAGCTTCCGCCGGATCGGCGCCGAGGCGCATGCCGCCCTCCAGATCATGGGCGACCTCTTCGTCGTGACCGGCCTCGTCTACCTCTCGCACGGCCCCGACTCCGGCTTCACGTTCCTCTACCTCGGGGTGGTCGCCGCGGGCGCCATCCTCCTCGGCTGGAGGGGCGGCCTCGTCACGGCCGGCCTCGCCGCGGTCTTTTACGCGGTCCTCGTCGACCTGACCCACTTCGGCATCCTCCCCATCCCGGACGCGGGAGATGTCCCCCCGCGCGTCTGGTCCGCCGCGGGCCTCGTCGGAAACGTGGCACTGAACGTCTCGGCCTTCGTGGCGACGGCGCTCCTCGTCGCGAAGGTGTCGGACAAGCTTCGCGATACGCGCCAGGACCTCCTCCGCCGGAAAGAGGAGATCGCTCGACTCCAGGCGCTCCACGCCTCCGTCCTTTCATCGATGTCGTCCGGGGTCGTCACGGCCGACCGGGAGGGGACGATCATTTTCGCGAACCGCGCCGCCGAGGAGCTCCTCCAGGAACCGCCGGGCAGCCTCGACCGAACCCACGTCCTCGCGCTTGGGCTGATCGACGCCCCGACCTGGGAGCGGATCCGGCGGTCCGACTACGACATGCAGCGGTCCGAGGCGAGCCGGGTTCGGGCCGGCGCCGAGCAGTTCTTCGGCACCACTGTCAGTCCGCTCCGAGGGGTCGACGGCGCCGTGAACGGCCACATCCTGATCTTCCAGAACCTCACGACGCTCAAGCGGCTCGAGGGCGAGGTCCGCCTGAAAGAGAAGCTGGCCGCGGTCGGCGAGCTAGCGGCCGCGATCGCCCACGAGATCCGCAACCCCCTCGCGTCGATCTCCGGCTCGGTGCAGGTCCTCAGGGGCTCGGCCGTCCCGGGGACCGGCGACTTTCGCCTCATGGAGATCGTCGTCAGCGAGTCCCACCGGCTGTCGGCCATCCTGGAGGACTTCCTCCGGTACACCCGGCCCCGCGAGCGCTCTGCCGACAGGGTCGACGCGGCCGCCGCCCTGCGCGACGTGATGACGCTCCTCTCGCACAGTGACGAGCTGACCACGGCCCACCGGCTCGAGACATCCATCGAGCCCGACGCCGTCAGCGTTCTCGCCGACCCGGGACAGCTCCGCCAGGTCTTCTGGAACCTCGCCCGAAACGCCGTGGCCGCCATGCCGAAGGGGGGTACTCTCCGCGTCACCGCCCTGCTGGACGGCGACTGCTGGACGGCCTCGTTCGCCGACGAGGGCCGGGGGATGAGCGCCCAGGAGCGGGAGCGCCTTTTCACGCCGTTCGCCCACGCCTTCCCCGGGGAGACCGGCCTCGGTCTCGCCATCGTCTACCGCATCGTCGAGGAGCATTCCGGGTCGATCCGCGTCGACACGGAGCCGGGGAAGGGGACGACGATCGTCGTGGCCCTCCCCGTGTCGCGGGAGGCCGCTGTCCAGGGTGAGAAGGATGCCGCATGAAAGACCCTGAAGGCCCCGCCGCCGCCCGCGCCCCGCTCGTCCTCGTGATCGACGACGAGAAGGCGATCGTGGAGGTCCTCTCGATCGCCCTCGAGAAAGACGGCTACCGCGTCGTCGGCGCTACGTCGTGCACGGAAGGGCTCCGCCTCCTCGAGGAGGCCCGGCCCGACCTCGTCCTGACCGACCTCCGGATGGGCGACGGGAGCGGCTTCGACGTCCTCCGCGCCGCGCGCGCCTCCGCCCCCGACACGCCGGTCATCATGATCACCGCGTACACCTCGACGAAGACGGCCATCGACGCCCTGAAGCTCGGCGCGTACGACTACGTCTCCAAGCCGTTCGACCTCGAGGAGCTCAAGCACGTCGCCGGGAAGGCGCTGGAGCGGAAGCGGCTCGTCGAGGAGAACGTCGTCCTCAGGCAGAGGGTCTCCGGGACCCCCTTCGCCTCGCTCGTTGGCGTCTCCCGACGGATGAAGGCGGTCTTCGACCTCTCGGAGCGGATCGGGAAGACCTCCTCCACCGTCCTGATCACCGGCGAGTCGGGGACCGGCAAGGAGCTGATCGCGCGGGCCATCCACGCCGCCTCCGCGCGGACCGCCAAGCTCTTCGTGTCGATCAACTGCGGCGCGATGCCCGAGAACCTGCTGGAGTCCGAGCTCTTCGGCCACGAGCGGGGCGCGTTCACGGGAGCCGTCAAGGAGAAGCGCGGGCTTTTCCACGAAGCGGAAGGGGGGACGCTCTTTCTCGACGAGATCGGCGAGATGTCCCTGACGATGCAGGTCAAGCTCCTCCGCGCCCTGCAGGAACGGGTGATCCGGCGGGTAGGCGGGAACACCGAGGAGCAGGTGGACGTCCGGATCATCTGCGCGACGAACAAGGACCTCGGGAAGAAGGTCGCCGAGGGGACCTTCCGGGAGGACCTCTTCTACCGGATCAACGTCATCCCGCTGCCGATCCCGCCGCTCCGCGAGCGGAGGGACGATATCCCGCACCTCGTGAAGCACTTCCTCGAGAAGGTCTGCCGCGAGCAGGGGGTCAAGGTGAAGAGGATCTCCTCCGAGGCGATGAAGCTCCTGGAAGGGTGGCCGTGGCCGGGAAACGTTCGCGAGCTAGAGAACCTGATCGAGCGGACCGTGGCGCTCGAGCCGTCGGAGATCATCACCTCGTCGTCGCTTCCCGAGGACTTCCTCCGGCCCGCGGGGGTCTCGAGCACCGCCGACGCCGACGCGCTCAATCTCCCACCCGAGGGGCTCGACCTGGAGGCCACCCTCG
>CALFNC010000137.1 GCA_937902605.1 uncultured Acidobacteriota bacterium
TCTGGGAGGCAGGCCGCGAGGCGCTTCCGGGTTGGCTCCGAGAGGACGGCGAGCTCCAGCCCGAAGAGCCGGTCGAGGACCGACGAGCACTCGAACCCCGCGTTCGAGATGATCGCGGTCCGCCGGCCGGTCAGCGTCCGGTCCCCCAGCATCGTGATCGCCTTCACGAAGTCCTCGAACTCGTCGAGCGATTCGGCGACCTGCACGCCGGCCTGCTCCATCAACGCGCGGGCCACGGCGTAGTCGCCTGCAAGCGAGGCGGTGTGGCTCTGGGCCGCCTTCGCGCCGAGGGCCGTCTTTCCCGCCTTGAACGCGATCACCCTCCGCCCCTGTCCCCGCAGCTTCCGGGCGAGGCGGACGAACCGCTCGCCGTCGAGCGGCTGGAACCCCTCGATGTAGCAGGCGACGACCTTCACCCCGGGAACGTCCGCGTAATACTCGAGGAAGTCCGAGACGGTCAGGTCCATCTGGTTCCCGTACGAGATCGACGCGAGCGGAAAGATCAGCCCATCCATATTGCTGGTGAGAGAAACAAGGTAGGCGCCGCTTTGGCTCACCGCGACCAACGTCTCGCCCGGCGCGTCGTGGAACGGCAGCTTGTACTGCGGCAGAAAGAACGTGTTGTAGTGCCACTTGGAGACGAGCCCGAGGCAGTTGCCACCGACGAGGACCGGACCGCCGCCGGGCGCCTTCCGCGACTCGGCCAGAGCCGTCCGGATCTCGTCTTCCAACCCCTTCCGGCCCGTCTCGGCGAAACCGCCGGGGATCAGGATGATCGCCTCGGCCTTCCCGCTCCTGGCCAGGGAGACGATCGTGTCACGCGCCGCCTCGGCCTGAATGGCGACGACGGCGAGGTCCACCGTCTCGGGGAGCTGCTCCGGCCCCGGCACGCACGGGACGCCGTCGATCGCCCTCTCCTTGGGGTGGACGGCGAAGAGGTGGCCATACGAGAGGCCCTGAGAGGACTTCAGGTTCCTCAGGATGATCCGGCCGGGGTTCATCGAGGAGGCCGAGGCTCCGAAAACCGCCGCGCTCCTCGGCTTCAGAAGACTGCCGATCTTCCGGATCGGACGAGGGGGAGGGATCAGCGGCAGCGAACCCACGCACGCCTTCCCGTCCACGGCGAGAAGCCCTCCGTCCACGGTGACGAAGGCGGGGTTGATTTCAATCTCCGTTAGGGCGCGCTGCCCTTCCCCGTCTTCGATCGACGCCGAGGCCACCTGGGCGAGCCGCTCGAGGCAATCCGCCGTCCGGTCGAGGTCGAGCGGAGGCGACGGGTGGACCCGGCTCTTCCGGAGGAGGAGGGAGAGGGCGGGCAACCGATCCGCCACCGCCTCGAGCCCCTTCGCCACGAATCCCGGCTGGAGGACCGCGGTGGATCCCCCGTTGGTCGCGGCTCCGAACCACTCGGTCAGCATCCCGCCGATTCCCAGGAAGAGGACCGGGCCGAAAGCCGGGTCGAAGCGGTACGAGACGAGGACCTCGCCTGCGGGAGACGAGACCGGACGAGCGACCCTCTCGACCAGGAGGAGGCCGAGGCGGCGGGCGCCCGGCTCGCGGCGCCCGGTCTCGTCCCAGACCTTCCGGCTGGTCGCGAGGAGGGCTTCAGGGCCGGGAGGCGAGAAGACGACGCCGCCGGCTTCGCTTTTGTGGAGGATGTCGGGGGAGACGATCTTGACGACGATCCCCCCGGCGCTCTCCGCCGCGACTTCCGACGCCAGCGAGAGCGCCCCGGCGGTGAGCACGTCGCCGGGGGCCCCCTCCCAAAATTGGAACCGCGGCGTCTCCAGCCCGGAGAGCCGGGCCAGGGCGTAGACCTCGTGCTCGAGGAGCGATTCCCGGGCGGCGGCGTGGGCGGCCCGAAGGATGCTGGAGGTGGCCTCCTGGATCTCGGTGATCTCGTTCATCGGACTTGGCGAGGATAGCGGCTCCGTCCCTTCTGGGCCACGGGTGAGGGACCCTGGCGGGTGCTTTTTCGGGTCCCTTGGGCCCGGCCGGTCTATGCTTGACCGCCATTCAGGACGACGAGAAATTCGACCGCTTCCGGGCACGTTTCTTCGAGGGAACCTCCCGCTACCGGTGGCTGGCGACGCTCGGCCAGGGCGGAGTCGGGACCGTCTTCAAGGCGCTCGACGCGGAGCTGGACGAGGTGGTCGCCATCAAGGTCCTATCCCCGAACATCGAGCGTGACGAGCAGGCGCTCCTGGCCCGGTTCAAGCGCGAGATCCAGCTGAACCGGAAGATCAAGCACCCGAACGTGGCGCGGATGTACGACTACGGCGTGAGCGACGACTACCCGTTCATCACGATGGAGTACATCGACGGCAAGGACCTCTGGGACCTGATCGACGAGAGGAAACGGATTCCCCCCGTGGAGGCCGTGCCGATCCTGCGTCAGATCGTCCGGGGAACCGGCGCGATCCACCGGCTGGGGATCCTCCATCGCGACCTGAAATCCCAGAATGTCATCGTCGACGTCGCCGGCGCCGTCGCGATCCTCGACTTCGGCCTCGCCCGGGGAGAGTTCGACCAGAGCCTGACGCTCGCCTCGATGCTCCTCGGGACGCCGGAGTACATGTCGCCGGAGCAGGCGCTGGGGCAGGAGCTGGACGAGCGGACGGACATCTATTCGATCGGGATCATCGCCTTCGAGATGCTGACCGGCACCGTTCCCTTCTGGGCCGAGTCGCCCGTCGCCCTCGCGATGAAGCACGTGACCGAACCCGTCCCGGACCGTCTAACGAAGTTCCTCGACGTGTCGCCGGCCCTCCGCGCGATCGTCCTCCGCGCGCTCGAGAAGGATCGCGAGAAGCGGTTCGCGTCGGCGGACGACCTCGAGACGGAGCTGGGCCTCCTCGAGCAGGCGCCTCTCCAACAGCGGGACGCCGCCACCGAGAGGATCGGCGGAGAGGACGAGATCGTCGCGGAACTGGAGAACGCCTTCAACTCGATCGTCCTTCCGCGCCCGACGAGGGACCCGGACCTCGACGCACCCCGTCCCGTGGCCGAGGGCTCCCCGGGGCCGCTCGTCCTCGTGGTCCAGGACGACGTACGCGAGCTCCTCAAGACTGCCACCGCGATCTGTTCCGCCGGGTGCCGGACCCTCGAGACCCGCAACGGCCAGGAGGCGCTCGAGGCCCTGATGAAGAACCCGGTCGACCTCGTCTTCATGGACGTCGACCTGCCTCGGATCGACGGCTTCGACGTCACGCGCATCCTGAAGTCCCAGCCCGCACTCGCGGCGCTGCCGGTCCTCCTCACGACGGCCCGGTTCGATCGCGGGCAGCTGGCGTTCGCGGTCCAGTCGGGTGCGACCGACCTCCTGCCGCGCCCCTTCGCGGAGGGGACGCTCGGCCCAAGGCTGTGGCAAATCCTGCGCCACCAGGGATTCGTCCCCCCCAAGGAGTTCCAGCACGACAGCGAGCCCAGGGGCAAGCTACAAGGAACCCTCCGCCCCACCGAACGCCGGGAAAGCTAGTCGTGCTCCGCCGGGCCTACAACGTCCCCTTGACCCACTCGAGGTTCACCCGGGCGACCAGGTAGTCGCGCCGGGCATTCGCGAGGCTCCCCTCCGCCTGCCTCAGGTTCAGGTTCGCGTCATCGACCTCGATGCGGGTCTTCACGCCGAACTCGAATCCCTTCTCGGCCATCGAGAGGAGGCGGCGAGCCTGCTCGACCGTCCCGGTGAGGGCCCTGATGATCGAGGCCGTCACGCGGACCGAGTCGAGCGTCGTCCGGACCTGCAGCGCCACTTCGTCGCGAGTCTTCGCCTCCTCGATCAGCGCGCGGTCGTGGTGGCTCTTCGCCTCGAGGACCCGCCCCTTCGTCGCCAGCCCGTCGAAGAACGGGAA
>CALFNC010000138.1 GCA_937902605.1 uncultured Acidobacteriota bacterium
GAATTGAAAAACATGCAGACCCCGATGCACGAATTTCCCGGGTTTTCTCCCATTCGAAGATGAAGATGAACGACTCGTCGCAGCCTCCCGTCCGCATCCGCGCCGTGGGCAAGGCACTGCCGAAGCACTACGCCAGCCAGGAGACCCTTATATCGGTCTTTCGGGACGCCTGGGCCGGAGCCCACTACAACCCCGAGCGCCTGGAAGAGCTCCACCGTTCCGTCCAGGTGGCGGGGCGGTACTTGGCGCTACCGCTCGAGGCATATCGGGAACTGAAGTCGTTCGCCGCTCGCAACGAGGCCTGGACGCGGGCCGCGCTCGATCTTGGCGAGGGGGCGATTCGAAAGGCTCTCGAGAAGGCTGGGCTCTTGCCGACCGACGTGGACCATCTTGTTTTCGTCACGACGACAGGGATCGCGACACCGAGCATCGACGCACGCCTCGTCAATAGGCTAGGACTGCGTCGCGACATCCGGCGCACGCCCATCTTTGGACTCGGTTGCCTGGGGGGAGCGGCAGGAATATCGCGAGCCTCGGATCTGCTCGCGGCGTGTCCGGGACAGGTGGCCGTTCTCCTTTCCGTGGAGCTCTGCTCTCTCACACTCCAGATGGACGATCTGTCGATTCCCAACATCATCTCGTCGGGCCTTTTCGGCGATGGCGCGGCCGCCGTGGTTCTAACGAGCGGTCGACGTGATCAGGGGACCTCGGAGGGCGGTCCGGCCGTCGTCGGGAGCGGCTCGGCGTTCTACCCGGACACGGAGCGGGTCATGGGTTGGGACGTCGTCGAGTCGGGCTTCAAGGTCGTCCTCTCGGCCCAGGTGCCGGAAGTGGTCCGCAAGAACGTGAGAAATGACGTCGACGGGTTCCTGGCAAGGAGTGGCCTGAACCGCTCCGCCATTCGCCACTGGATCGCCCACACCGGCGGACCGAAGGTGCTGAAGACGTTCGAGAGTGCCCTGGATCTGCCCGAAGGGGCTCTCGAGCGTTCGTGGAAGTCGCTGAAGGAGACCGGGAATCTCTCGTCGGCGTCGGTCCTCTTCGTCCTCGGTGAACTGCTCGATTCGGGCCAGCCCGTGAAAGGGGACTTCGGCCTTCTCATGGCGATGGGTCCCGGGTTCTGTTCGGAACTGGTGCTGCTGAAATGGTAGTCCCTGCTTCGGTTCAGCTTTACCTCGCCTTCCTCGGCCTCATCATCTGTGAGAGGGGCGTGGAGCTTTACGTGTCCCGCCGGAATGCCCGAACGGCCCTGTTGGCTGGTGGCATTGAGAGCGGGCGCGGCGCCTACGCGGTGATGGTCGTCGTTCACGCCCTCTTTCCCCTCGCCTGTGCGGCCGAGGTGGTCGTTCTGGGGCGGCTCTTTCCGGGTGCCTTCGGTTTCGGTGCCCTGGCCCTGGCCCTCGGAGCCCAGGCGCTGCGCTGGTGGGCCGTTGCAACCTTGGGGGAGCGCTGGAATACGCGAGTTATCGTCGTCCCCGGAACCGCTCCCGTGACGGGGGGGCCGTATCGTTTCCTCCGGCATCCCAATTACCTCGCGGTGATCGTCGAGATGTTGGCCGTCCCGCTGGTGCACGGCGCGTGGATCACCGCGCTGGTCTTCTCGGCACTGAATGCCGCTCTTCTCGCCATCCGCATCCCGGCCGAGGAACGGGCTCTTGGCCAACCGTACGCCGCAGCCTTCCAGGGATGCTCGCGGTTCTTCCCAGGAGGTCTCCATGACTGACCTTCGCAAAGAGATCCTGGCGGAGATTCGCCGTGCGCTCGTCGTCGACCTGGAGTTTCAAGGGCCGGTCGAATTGAGGTCCGAGCTCGCGGCGGATCTTCAGGTCGACTCGGTCGGCACCATCGTCCTGGCTGTCGCCCTCGAGGATCGCTTCCGGGTGAAGCTGACGGGGACCGATGCCTCAGCCATCGTCTCCGTCCAGGATCTCGTGAACGCCGTCGAGCAGGCGGTTAGCTATGAACGGAGCAGGGACGAGATGCAGGGTGAGGGAGGACGGCCATCGTGAAGGGGCCCCTGCCCTCGCGTCCTCTGTTCCGGACCCTCAACGAGTCGCTCGCGGCGGCCGCGACGAGTGAAGCGGGCCTGACCTTCGTCGACCTCGCGGAGCGTGAGATTTTTGTCTCTTACAGGGAAGTCCACTCGCATGCCCGCAGGGTGGC
>CALFNC010000139.1 GCA_937902605.1 uncultured Acidobacteriota bacterium
TTTCCCTACACGACGCTCTTCCGATGTCGGAGGTCGGGATCGTGACGCGGTTCGGGTCGGGCGGGCGCGGCACCGCCGTCGGCTCGGGGCGGCGCGGCTTCCTCTTCGCCACCGCCGAGGCCCCGGTCGGAACCGCCGTGGCGAGAAACACGACGGCGGCGGCCGTCACGGCCGCCGCACGTGTGAAGGGAGAAAGGGTCCGGATCATCCGAGTCTTAACCTCAACGAACGCCTAAAGTCTAGCAGAGGGGAGACTTCCCGCTCCCGTCGTAAAATGGGGAGATGAGTCCTTTCAGCCCTGCTACCCCGCTCCCCACGGACCTCGAAGGGGCGATCCAGCGCCTGAAGAAGGAGCGGAACGCCATCGTCCTGGCTCACTACTACCAGGAGTCCGAGCTCCAGGACGTGGCCGATTTCGTCGGTGACTCGCTCGAGCTGGCGCGGCGGGGGACGGCGGCGTCAGAGACGGTCATCGCCTTCTGCGGCGTCCACTTCATGGCGGAGACGGCGAAGATCCTGAACCCCGAGAAGACGGTCGTCGTCCCGGACCTCGAGGCGGGCTGCTCGCTCGCGGACGGCTGCCCCGCCCCGCTCTTTGCCGAATGGCTCGAGCGCTACCCCGGGCACACGGTCGTCAGCTACATCAACTGCTCGGCCGCCGTGAAGGCCCTCTCGGACGTGATCGTCACCTCGTCCTCGGCCGAGGTGATCCTGAAGCAGATCCCGGACCCCGTGGTTTTCGCCCCGGACCGGAACCTGGCCGCGTGGGTGGAGAAGCGGCTGGGCCGGAAGTTCGTCGTCTGGCCCGGAACGTGCGTCGTCCACGAGACCTTCTCCGAGAGGAAGATCGTCGAGCTGATGGCCCTCCACCCCGGCGCCGAGGTGATCGCGCACCCGGAGTGCGAGGAACGGGTCCTGAAGCTGGCGGGCTACGTCGGCTCCACGTCCGCTCTCCTGAAGTACGTGACGGCCTCTGCAGGACGCTCGTTCATCGTGGCTACCGAGGAAGGGATCCTCCACCAGATGCACCGCGCGGCCCCGGGGAAGGAGCTGATCGCGGCGCCGCCCGAAGAGAGCTGCTCCTGCAACACCTGCCCGCACATGAAGCGGAACACAATGGAGAAGCTCTACCGCGCGCTCGTCGACCTGTCTCCGGCCATCGAGGTCCCCGAGCCCATCCGAGTCCGGGCGAAGAAGCCGATCGACCGGATGCTCGAGATGACCGCAGGGCTCGTCCTCAAGCCCGTGGGCAACCGCTCTTGACCGATCGGCCGAGTGGGCTGGCTGAAGACGGATGAGGAAATGAAGATCGCATTCATCGGGACTCACGGGGTCGGGAAGACGACCCTCTGCTACGAGCTCGCGGCGTCGCTGAAGAAGCGCGACCTCTCGGTGGAGCTGGTCCGGGAGGTGGCGCGCGAGTGCCCGCTCCCGATCAACCGCGACACGACCCTGAAGGCGCAGTCGTGGATCCTCCATACCCAGATCGCCCGCGAGCTCGAGGCCGAGGCGAAGGCCGACGTCGTCGTCTGCGACCGTTCGGTCCTGGACAACTTCTGCTATCTCAAGCGCGCCCTGGCCGGCGAGGCGGTCGGGCACGAGCTGGAGTCTCTGATCCGGGGGTGGACGACGTCGTACGATGCCCTCTTCCGGGTGCCGATCGTGGGGGACCCGCGGTTCGACGGCGTCCGCGACACCGACCTCGCGTTCCAGCACGCGATAGACCAGCTGATCGGCGAGACGGTCGCCCTCTGGAAGGTTCCCTGCCACCACCTCGAGGCGGCGCGGCGGGAGACGTGGACGGCCGACGTCCTCGAGAAGGTCCTCCCGGCGCTCCAGCCGCAGGAGCTCCTCTTCCCGGAGTCCGAGACGGTCTGACCGCCCGCTTGGCCGGAGGGGCCGCCCCGGGGAGAATCGCTCGCGAATAGGGAGACCCGATGGACCGCTGCTGCAAGTACGAGAACCTCGACCTCCCCGCGAGCACTCCCGAGGGCCGGCCCTGGCTGTCGCTCGTCTCCCGCGGCTCGCCGCTGGCCTTGCCGGCCCGGCAGATTGCTGCGGTCGCCAGGGTCGACCTCAGCCGCGCCCGTTTCGGCGGTGACTTCGACGCAGCGCTCGCGGCCGCGGGGGACTCCCCCCTCCGGCCCGGCCCGGTGGAGGTCTTCCAGGTCAACCTCGGGAAGCTCTGCAACATGACCTGCCGTCACTGCCACGTGGATGCCGGTCCGGACAGGACGGAGGCCCAGATGTCCCGGGAGACGGTGGAGGAGTGCCTCCTCGCCCTCGACCGGACGGGCGCCCGCACGGTCGACCTGACGGGGGGCGCGCCGGAGCTGAACCCTCACTTCCGCACCCTGGTCGAAGAGGCGATCCGCCGCGGGAAACACGTCATCGACCGGTGCAACCTGACGGTCCTGCTCGGCGCGCCGCAGAGCGACCTCCCCGGCTGGCTGGCCGAGCGGGGAGTGGAGCTGGTCTGCTCGCTCCCGCACTGGCGGCGCCGGGGGACCGACGCGCAACGGGGCGACGGGACCTTCGAGCGGTCGATCAAGGCGCTCCGCCGACTGAACGCCGCCGGCTACGGAAGCGGGGACCCGCGGAGGACGCTGACGCTCGTCGCCAACCCGGTCGGAGCCTTCCTCCCGGGGAACCAGGATGCGATGGAACGGGAGTGGAAGGCGGGGCTCAAGCTTGAGCACGGGGTGGCGTTCGACCGGCTGCTGGTGCTGACGAACATGCCGATCGGGCGGTTCCTCGAGTGGCTCGAGGAGAGCGGAAACCTCGCGACCTACCTGGAGCGGCTGCTCGAAGCCTTCAACCCGGGGACGGCCTCTGGCCTCATGTGCCGGAACACTCTCTCGATCGGATGGGACGGGACGGTCTACGACTGCGACTTCAACCAGATGCTGGAGCTGAAATCGCGATCGCCGGAGGGAACGACGTTCCACGTCCGGAACCTTGACCTAGAAGAGCTCAGGCGCCGCGCGATCGTCACACGGCGCCACTGCTTCGGCTGCACCGCCGGGGCGGGAAGCTCCTGCGGGGGGGCGATCGAAGGCTAGGAAGGAGCCCTTCTCTAGTCCTTTTCCCTCATCTCGTAGGTGACCCGGATCTTCTTGGCGTCCCGGTACCGGTGGGTGTGCATCTTGAGCGAGACCCGATTCGCGCGAACCGGAAGCCCTCGGGCGGCCGGGAACCATCTCCTCATTCGGTCGGGACCCGGCGGTCAGGAGGTCGCCCGGCGGGCAGCAGGGGAGAGCTTCTCATAGAGCGTCAGCAGCGCCTGGGTTCCCTTGTCCCCTTCGCCCGCGGCCTCCAGGGCCGAGAGGAGCTGGTGGACGAGCGCGACCCCGGGAAGCGGAATGCCATTCTTCCGGGCGGTCTCGAGGACGATCGCCAGGTCTTTTTGCTGGTGCTTCACGGCGAAGGCCGGGAGGAAGTCGCGGTCGAGCATCTTCTTCCCCAGGGTTTCCAGCGCCCAGGAGTTGGCTGCTCCGGCCGTCAGCGCCTGGTGGAGGGCGGCGAGCGGGAGCCCGGCAGCCTCGGCGAAGGCGATCCCCTCGGCGACGGCGAGGAGGTTCCCCGCGACGATGACCTGGTTCGTCGCCTTCCCGAGCTGACCCGAGCCGGAGGGCCCGAGGTGAGTCAGCCTCTTCCCCATCGCCTCGAAGACGGGACGGGCTCGCTCGATGGCCGACTCCTCGCCCCCGACGAAGAAGGTGAGGGTTCCCTCGACGGCCCCTTTCTGTCCCCCCGAGACCGGCGCGTCGAGGAACTTGACCTCGGCCTCCTCCAGCCGGGCCGCGATCGAGCGGGCCGCGCTCGGGGCGATCGTCGAACAGTCGACGACCACGGTGCCGGGCCGGGCGTTGCGGATCGTCCCGGCGGGACCGAGATGGATCTCCTCCACCTCGGGGGCATCAGGGACGCACGACACGATGACGTCCGATGCGGTCGCGACGTCGGACGGACGCCGGGCGGCCGCCACGTGGGCCTTGCCGCCGCGGAACTCGCGGGCGAGCTCCTCGGCCTTCGCGAGTGTGCGCGAGCTGACCGTCAGGGGAAAGCCTGCGCGAGCGATGTTGCGGGCCATCGGGAGGCCCATCGTCCCAAGGCCGATGAAGCCGACGCGGAGCGGTGCGAATGTGTTCACGGTCGGAGTGTCGGCCAGCGCCGGGGAGAAATCAATCCGCCTCGGGGGACGACGGTCTTTGCACCGAGTCGGGGGGAGGCTAAGATTAGTCAGTGCCTAAGGCAGAAGGGAATGCACTTCCGGCTGCCGCTGCGGCGGCATTCATCGCGGGCGCGTCTCTCCACCTCCCGCTCGGCTACCTCCTCCGATACGCCCGGCTAGATCTGTTTCCCCGTCCCGCTCTCGCGCTCGTGGCCATTCCCATCGCAGCCGTCATCGCCCTGGGACACGAGACGTGGATCCGCGGGCGGCTCTACGGCGCCCTGCGCAATGCCGTGACACCGGGTGCGGCCGCGCCGCTCGCCGCGCTCGCCGGGGCCTTCGTGCCGCTGGCCTTCCGCCTGCTGCTCTTCCCGGTCGCCGGCGTCCCGTTTCCGCTCGTTTTCGGGCACGGGCTCCTCGTCGAGTACGCGCTCTCGCTCGGCCTCACGTGGCTGGCTCTCGGCGCCGGTTCGACGCAGCCCGGAGCCGCCGCGCTCGCAGCCGTCTGGTTCGTCCGGCTCTGTGTCGGGGTTCGCTTCCACGGAGCGCCGGTGCCTCTGCTCGAGCTGGGAGCGGCCTGTGCGGCCGCCCTGCTCGTGGCATGGGTCCTCGCCGAGCCGCTTGCGCCCCACCGGGACCGTGTCCTGGGAGCCGCCTGATGCGGGCGAACTGATGGAAGCCCAGCTCGAGCTCTTTGCGTCGGCCCCTCCGCCCCACGGATCGCTGCGGGAGAGCGAGCGGCGGCTGCAGGCGCTCTACGACCATCTGGCCGAACGATTAGGTCTCGCCCTGGCACGCGTGATCGTCACCGCCCGCCGAGCGACCGGCGGCGTCATCCAGTATGGCCCGCCCCACGTCATCCGGATCTCGGCGTTCATGTCGGAGGAGGATCGGAGGGAGACGCTCCTCCACGAGGCGGCCCACGCGATCTGCCACGAGCGATGGGGCCCATGCGAGGGGCACTCG
>CALFNC010000140.1 GCA_937902605.1 uncultured Acidobacteriota bacterium
GTGATGACGCCGTCCTTGCCGACCTTCTCCATCGCCTCGGCGATGATCTTCCCGATCTCGACGTCGCCGTTGGCGGAGATCGTGCCGACGTGACCGATGTCCTTGGCGTCGACCGCCTTCTTCAGGGTGTTGATCGCTTCGACCGCCTTCTTGACGGCGATGTCGATGCCCTGCTTCACTTCCATCGGGTTGTGGCCCGCGGTCACCATCTTGATGCCCTCGCGGTAGATAGCTTGTGCGAGGACGGTCGCGGTGGTCGTGCCGTCTCCGGCGACGTCGGAGGTCTTGGAAGCGACCTCGCGGACCATCTGGGCTCCCATGTTCTCCAGCGGGCTCTCCAGCTCGATCTCCTTGGCGACGGTGACGCCGTCCTTGGTGATCGTGGGCGAACCGAACCTCTTTTCGATGACGACGTTCCGGCCCTTCGGCCCGAGGGTGATCTTGACCGCGTCGGCCAGCTTGTTGACGCCGCGCAGGATGTTCTGGCGGGCGTCGTCTCCGTAGGTGATGTTCTTGGCAGCCATTGCTTTATTCCTTCTCTTCTCTTACTTGGTCTCGACGATGGCGAGGACCTCGTCTTCGCGGAGGATCAGGTACTCCTCGTCGTTGACCTTGATCTCGGTGCCTGCGTACTTGCCGATCAGGATGTGGTCACCCTTCTTGACGTCGAGCGGGATCCGCTTGCCGTTGTCGTCGAACTTCCCTTCGCCGACGGCCTCCACCTTGGCCTCCATCGGCTTTTCCTTCGCCGTGTCGGGGATGATGATTCCGCCGCGGACCTGCTCCTTCACTTCGACCCGCTTCACCAGGATCCTGTCGTAGAGAGGACGAACTTTCATTGTGGTTTCCTTTCTGGGTTTCGGCTTCTCGCCGTGTTCAAGCCGTGAGGCCATCTCTGCTTCTGGAATCGTCGGGCTGGCACTCGTCAACCTCGACTGCTACCAAATATAGGGGATGCAAGAGAATATGTCAACAAGACCATTAGATTTAAGACAAACACGTCCTAACAAGTAACTTAGACTACCGAAACCAGGTGCGAAAGGGGGCGTCAGGCGCGCGAGAACTCGGCCAGAGACCAGGAGAGGAAGCGCTTCTGCTCGGCCGTCAGCTCGGGAAAGACGGGGAGGGCGAGCGTCTCGCGAGCTGCCTTCTCCGACTCAGGACAGCTGCCGGGCTTCCCGCCCCACGCCGCGAAGCACTCCTGCAGATGGAGCGGGACCGGGTAGTAGACCGCGTGGCCGATCTGCCGTGCCGCGAGGAGCTCCTTCGCCGCTTCCCGGCGCCCTTTCCCCACCCTCACGACGAACTGGTTGTAGACATGGTGACAGCCGGCTGCCTCGCGCGGGAACTTCAACCCGCCCTGCTCGAACGGCTTCCCGCCGAACTCGAGGTAGAGGGCCTCAATCTCCTTCGCGTTCCGGCGGCGCCCCTCGGCCCAACCGTCCAGGTGGGGGAGCTTCACGTGGAGGATCGCCGCCTGGAGCGCGTCGAGACGGAAGTTCCCGCCCACGATCCGGTGGTGGTAGCGAGTCGTCTCGCCGTGCGTCCTGAGCGCGCGGAGCGTCATCGCCATCTCGTCGTCGTCGGTGGTGACGATCCCGCCGTCGCCGAACCCTCCGAGGTTCTTCGACGGAAAGAAAGAGAACGCCCCGAACGTCCCGTGGGCGCCGGCCCTCCTCCCCTTGTAGGCCGCACCGAGCGACTGGCAGGCATCCTCGAGGACCGGGATCCCCTTCGCCTTTGCGACCTCCAGGATCGGGTCCATGTCGGAGCACTGGCCATAAAGATGGACCGGCTGGATCACCTTCGTCCTCGGAGTGATGGCCGCGGCGAGCTTGGCCGGGTCGAGGTTGAACGTCTCCGGCTCGATGTCACAGAAAACCGCGCGCGCGCCGAGCCGCGCCACTGCCCCCGCGGTCGAGAAGAAGCTGTATGGCGACGTGACGACGTCGTCCCCCGGCCCGACGCCAGCGGCCATCATCGCCGCCAGCTGGGAGTCGGTCCCGGACGACATTCCGATCGCGTGCTTCGTGCCGACGTAGGTGGCGATCGCCCTCTCAAAGGCCTCGACGCGGGGCCCCAGGATGAACCCCTGAGCGTCGCAGACCTCGTCGATGACCGGGCGAACCTCGCTCTTGATCGTGGCGTACTGCTTCTTCAAGTCGAGGAGGGGGACGGGAACGGGGGCCGGAATCTCGCTCATGCAGCCGCCGAGCATATCGGAATCCCCGCGATCCGTCCCGTCGCCAAACCCTCCGAACCAGACGGCCGGAGGCCGTCAGACCAGGTGCCGGTCGACCAGTTCCCGCTTGACCCAGGCGTAGATGATCGGCGCCAGGACGACGCCGACGGCGCCAAACGCCACCTCGAACGCGACGATCGCGAGGAGAATCTCCCAGGCCGACGCCCCGATTCGCGAGCCGACGATCTTCGCGTTGAGGAAGTACTCGGCTTTGTGGACCGCCACGAGGAAGGCCAGCGCCCCAGCCGCAGCCCAAGGCGAGACCCCGAGGGACACGATCACGATGATGGAGTTGGAGACCAGGTTTCCGGCGATCGGGATCAAGCCGGCCACGAAGGTCACCGCCACGAGCGTCCCGCGGAACGGGAGATGGACGCCGAAGAGGGGCTGGACCGCGAAGAGGAAGAGGATGGTCAGGACCGTGTTGATGGCCGAGATCTCGACCTGGGCGAAGAGGATCGACTGGAAAGCCTCGGCGAAGCGGTCGACGCGGGCCGCCAGCGCCTTTGCCAGCGGCCTGGCCAGTGGCTTGGCTAAAGTCCTCCCTTCGGGCGCCGCCGGCTCGAAGAAGACGAGGAGGCCGATGACGACGCCAAGGAGGAGATGGAGGAGCAGCCTTCCCCCCTCGGCCCCGGCGTGCTTCAGCGCCGGCTGGTTCTCGCGGAGCCAACGGGTCATGTGCTCCGAGAGGGGGGACGCGTCGTCCATCCCGGGGAGAAGCGAACCCAGATTCTGCTTCACGAGCGCCGCCCGGGTGGTCTCGAGGGCGTCGGCCATCTTCTGATAGATGTCGGGCAGGTTCCCGACATGCCCGCGCCAGAACGCGTGGAGGAGCAGGACGCCTCCCGTCACCGCCGCCCCGGCGAGGAGCGCCAGGATGCCCGCTGCGAGCCACTTGGCCACGTCGTGCGAGAACCGCGCGCCATGGAGCCACCGGGCGGGCCGCGTCAGCAGGACGTGGACGAGGAGGCCGGCGAAGAGCGCTGGAACGAGGTGGAAGTGGAGGAGGAATAGCAGGCTCGCGCCGGCGAGAACGTAGCTCGCGGTCTCCGAGCGGAGCCGGAGCACGTCGGTCGCCGGGTCGGGGGCCGGGATGGCGGTCGGGGCAGCAGTCGAATCGTCGGTCATCGCGTCACCGAATGGAGTAGCGCGGCGCGGGGCGCCGAGCGGGGCGAAGGAAATGGAGGAGGACGAGGCCGCTAAGGAAGCCGCCGATGTGGGCCCACCAGGCCACGCCCCCCTGGGCCGCCGCGTTCGCGCCGGTGACGATGGAGGCCGACCCCATCCAGAACTGGAGAAGGAACCATCCGAGGAGGTAGAGCCCCGCCGGGACCTTGTTCACCATCGGAACAGTCCGGCAGGGGATAGTGTCGCGGATCGGGATCAAGCGTTCCGATGATACGAGACAAAAGAAAAACCCCGGGACGGCGCACGGCCCCGGGGTCTCCACTTGCTTCCGGACCGGGCCGGAAAGCGGAAGAACCTACTTCCTCTTCTTGTTGAGGAGCTCCTTGAGGTCCTTGCCGGCCTTGAACTTCGCGGCCTTCGACGCGGCGATCTTGATCTTCGCCTTGGTCTGCGGATTGATGCCGGTACGGGCCTTGCGATCAGATCGGAAGAGCGTCGTGTAGGGAAAGAGTGTAGATCTCGGTGGT
>CALFNC010000141.1 GCA_937902605.1 uncultured Acidobacteriota bacterium
GCCCTCGCCCCGGAGCCCGAGCCGGCCCCGGCGCCCGCCGAGCCGGAGCCCGCGCCCACGTCGGAGGAGCCTGGTCAGCCACCGGCCCCCGCCCCTGTGGTCGTTCCCCCCGCACCGAAGCCGGAGACGTCGACCACCGACGAGATCCTGTTCGACGCCGGGAAGAGCCGGCTGACGAACATAGCCAAAGCCATCCTCGACGGCGTCGCGCTCCGGCTGAAGAACAACCTCTCCGCGACCTGCACCGTCGCCGGCCACTCCGACCCTAAGGAGAAAGGCGGTGACCACGTGAAGCTGGGGCTCGCCCGCGCCGAGGCGGCCAAGGACTACCTCCTGAAGCGTCACGGGATCGACGGTTCGAGGATCCGGACCGAGTCGGAAGGCGACTCGGGCGCTGGCGCCGACGCCACCCGGAACCGGCGGTCAGTCGTTTCGGTCACGTTTCCCTAGTGGATCCCTCTCCGCGCCGGATTAGGGCGCTGGCGCGGGCTCGCCTGACTATGCTCCTTCCCCCCGAATGACCGGCCGCGCCCGAGGGTGCGGCCGGCTTCTCCTTGCCTCTTATCCGGTAGACTCGGGTCGTTGACGACGAGCGGTGTCTTCCAGTCCGGCGCAAGCCCCGCTCTCGGCGGGGTTTTTCATTCGCGCCCTCTCGCCATCCTTGCGGCGGCGGCCGTGATCGGCCTCCTCTGGGCTGGGAAGCTTTTGCTCGTCACCTTCTTCTTCGCCCTCTTCCTGTCGTTTGCCATCCTCCCCTTCGTCGACCTCCTCGAGAAGGTGCGGTTCCCGAGGGGCATCGCGATCCTCGTCATCCTCGCGCTCCTGTTCGCACTGCTCGTCTTCTTCGTCTTCAACGCGCTCGATCAGGCCGAGGCGTTCTCGCGGGACTGGCCCGGATATGAGACGAAGATCCGGGCGCTGACCGTGCGCGCCCAGGGGCTCTTCGCAAAGCTGGAGGAGCACACGAAGCGCCTCCTGCCGGAGACCGACCGATCGGTCCGCGCCGTGAAGCTCGAGGAGCGCGCGATCGACTCGATCTCCCGGGTTGCGCTGCAGGTCCGCACGCTCGTCTCGCTTCTCGTCTATGCCTCCGCCGTCCCGATGCTGGCGTTCTTCATGCTGAAGGACCGCGAGAAGTACGCCGGTGCACTGACGCGCATCCTTCGGCGCAAGGGGGGACGCGCCGCGAGCGACTTCGCCGAGAGCGTCACGCGCGTCCTTTCCGGGTACGTCGTCGGCGAGCTCTTCGTCGTCCTCATCACATCCTGCGTCATGACCGCCGGCCTTCTCGTCTTGAAGGTCCCGTACAGCTACGTCCTCGGTCCTTTAGCGGGGCTCTGCGTCCTCATCCCCTACGTTGGGGTCATCGTCGCAACGACGCCAGCCCTCGTCGTGGCGATCCTCTCCGGCGAGAGTCCCTCGCTAGCAGTCAAGGTCGTCATCTTCTACTCGGCGGTCCAGTTCCTGGAGGGGAACGTCCTCACGCCCTTCATCGTCGGAGGCCGCGTCCGTCTTCACCCGCTGGCAGTCCTGATCGCGTTCATCTTCTGGAGCATCCTCTGGGGAGTGCCCGGCGCCATCCTGGCGGTCCCCCTCACCGCGACGCTCAAGGTCGTGGCCGAGCGGTACGACCGGCTTGCCCCCTGGGCCGCGTTGCTGGGGGATCCCACCCCCGATCCGCTTCCCGAGAGCCGGGACGACTCGGCGCCTACGGTCTGACGGGCCGGCGGCGCCCCTAGTCTCGCGGATCGGCCTCGGGCACCCTTACCCCTGGAGGTGTTTCTTCCTCACCGCGATCGCGCCTCCGATGACACCGGCTAGCAAGCCACCGACCATGAGGAGAACACACGTCGACGGAGTGAGGAATCGGACGACGAAGACGCCGACCAGAACGTTGTGGGTCGTGGCCACGTATCTCAGCACTGCCCGGAACGAGAGGTAGAGGACACCGACCGCCAGCGAGCCGCCAAGGAACCCCTGAGCCAGCCCCCCGATCAGGAAGGGACCGCGGATCAGATATTCCGGCGCGCCAACCAGCCGGAGGATCTCGATTTCGTCCCGGTGCAGGAGGATGGTCAGACGGACCACGTTCGCGATCGTGAAGACCGCCCCCACCGCCAGGAAGAGACCGACCGCCCCCCCCCAGACCGCGATCAGGGCGACCGCGCCACGCAGCCGCCGGATCCAGTCGACATCGAACTGCACGTCGTCGACGCCCTTCCGCGTCGCGAGGAGCGGCAGGAAGCCACGGAGCGCCTCGGATTGGATCGCATCGGGGAGAAGGTCGAGCTCGATCGTCTCCGGGAAGGGGCTCGACGCGAGCGAGGACGACGCCCGCGAGAGCGATTTCCAAGACGTCGCGAACCGGGCTCCGGCTTCCTCGGTAGAGACCCGCCGCCAGCGTGCCACGAGCCGTGACTCTCGAGCCAACCGCTCGACCTCCGCCTTCTCCTCCTCGGCGGCCCCCGGCTTCAGGAAGACCGTCACCGCCGACTCGTCCTTCACCGTGTCGACGACGCCGCGGAGATTCTCGGCGGTCAGAAAAAAGACGCCGACGAGAAAGACCGAGACCGCGATCTGGAGGACCGACACCACCGTCATGCGGCGGGCGCGCCAGAGCCCTTGCGCGGCCTCGTCGAGCAGCGCTACGAGGGCCGACGTCCGCTGGCCGCTCACGGGGCGTCCCCGCCCGGCGGCGGGGTGCCGGGATCGCGGTGCGGCGCCTGCGGGGGGACCGACGACTCGACCAACCCCTCCAGCATCCGGCCGCGGTCGAGGGTGAGGCAGCGCCGGCCCGAACCGCGGATGAGGTCCTGGTCGTGCGTGGCGAGGAGGATCGTCGTGCCTCGGACGTTGATCGCCGTGAAGAGCTTCATCACCTCCTCGGCTAGGCGGCGGTCGAGGTTCCCAGTTGGCTCGTCGGCGATGAGGAGCTCGGGCTCGTTGATCAACGCGCGCGCGAGGGCGACACGCTGCTGCTCGCCCCCGGAAAGCTCTTCGGGAAAGGCCGAGAGCCGGTGGTGAAGCTCCACCATTCGGAGGGTCTGGTACGCGCGTCTCTTCCGCTCCTGGGTCGGGACGCCGAGAAACTTCAGGACGAAGGCGACGTTCTCGAAGATGGTTCGGGTCGGGAGGAGCTTGTAGTCCTGGAAGACGATCCCCATCGTCCGGCGCAGCTCCGGAATGCGACCGGGCGACATCGCTCCGACGTTCATCCCATTGACGAGGATCTGGCCATCGGTCGGCCGCTCGGCACGGAACAGGAGCTTCAGCAGCGTCGTCTTGCCCGCGCCCGAAGGCCCGGTGAGGAACACGAACTCGCCCCTCGACATCTGGAACGTGACGTCCCAGAGGACCCGCCTTCCGCGGAACTCCTTCTGGACGTGGTAGAGCTCGATCAAGTCAGCCCTGCTCCAGGAGCTCCTTGAGAAGGCGGTTTGCGATCGCCGGATTGGCCTTCCCCGCCGAGGCTTTCATCACTTGGCCGACGAACCAGCCGAGGGCCTGCGTCTTCCCTGCCCGGTAGGCCGCGACCTGCTGCGGGTTCGCCGCCACCACGGTCTCGACGACCACGCGGATCGCCCCCTCGTCCGTCACCTGGACGAGGCCCTTCTCCCGGATCAGGTCGTCCGGATCCTTGCCGGAGTCGATCAGGAGCGGCACCAACTCTTTGCCGATCTTCCCCGAGATCGTTCCGTCGTCGATGCGCACCACCAGACGCGCGAGGGCCGCCGGTGCGACGGGCACGCGGCCGGCCTGCCGGTCGGCGTCCCCCATGCGGGAGAGGAGCTCCGAGAGGAGCCAATTCGCGATCCCCTTCGGGTTCGACGGGTGGGCCTCGACCGCGGCCTCGAACCAGTCCGCGAGCGGGCGCGAGAGACAGATCGTGTCGGCGTCCGCCCAGGGGAGCCCCAGCTGGGCGACGAGCCGGCCGACGCGGACGTCGGGAAGCTCCGGCATGCTCCCGGCGACGCTTCGCCGCCATTCGTCGTCGACTTGCAGCGTGCCGAGATCCGGGTCAGGGAAGTAGCGGTAGTCCATCGCCTCTTCCTTCGACCGCATCGGCCGCGTGGTGCCTGTCTCCGGGTGCCACAGGCGCGTCTCCTGGACGACGACGCCCCCTCGGTCGAGCGTCCCGACCTGCCTTTCGACCTCGTGCTCGATCGCCTTTCGGACGTGGTTGATCGAGTTGAGGTTCTTGATCTCGACCTTGGTCCCGAGGACGGCGCTTCCCCTCGGCCGGACGGAGACGTTCGCGTCACAGCGTAGCGAGCCCTCCTCCATGTTGCCGTCCGAGGCGTCGACGTAACGGACGAGGCGGCGCAGCCGGTTCAAGTAGTCCCATGCCTCGTCTCCGGAGCGGATGTCGGGCTCGGAGACGATCTCGATCAGCGGCGTGCCGGCCCGGTTGAGGTCGACGAGCGAGGTTCCCGTCGGGAGGTCGTCCCAGGGGAACTCGTGCATCAGCTTCCCCGCGTCCTCCTCGAGGTGGATCCTCGACAACCGGATCATCCGGTCGCCGACCGACGTCCGGACCGGGACGTGGCCGCCCACGGCCAGCGGTCGATCGAGCTGCGAGATCTGGTACCCCTTCGGGAGATCGGGATAGAAGTAGTTCTTCCGGGCGAAGACCGACCGCTCCCGGATCTCGCAGCCGGTGGCGACCGCGACGCGCATCGCCAGCGTCACCATCTCGCGGTTCAGGACAGGGAGGACGCCCGGGTATCCGAGGCAGACTGGACAGACCGCACTGTTCGGAGGGGCGCCAAAGACCACCGGACACGCACAGAATGACTTCGTCCGAGTTTTGAGCTGACAGTGGACCTCGAGCCCGATGACCGGTTCGTAGTCGGGAAGCGCCATCGGTTGGAGTCTACCCGGATCGTCCCCGGGGCCACCGTCCCCAAAATCGGCGGCCACCGGCATGGCCTAGCGAAGCATCAGGGCCGCAGCAGCTTCCCTGGGTTCAGGATTCCGTTCGGGTCCAGCGCCGACTTGATCGCCCGCAGGACCTCGAGGTAGGCGGGCGAGCGGAGCACCGGCAGGTAGTCACGCGACGTCAGCCCGACGCCGTGCTCTGCCGTGACCGTTCCTCCCAGCCGGATCGCCTCTGCGTAGACCGCGCCCACGGTCGCCTGGAACCGTGCGCGGTCACCCTTCGATTCCCTTTCGTGGAACAGGTGGACATGGAGGTTTCCGTCCGCCGCGTGCCCGAAGACGACCACGCGGAGCTCGGCGGCGTACCCGATCCGGCGCACTCCCTCGACGAGAGCGGCCAGCTCCGTCCGGGGAACGGCGAGGTCGAGCTCTACCGAGGGCCCGAGGTCCCTTACGGCGTCGCCGATCCCGCGCCGCACCTCCCAGAGGAGCCGGCGTTTCGCCTCGTCGGTCGCCAGAACCACGTCGATCGCGCCACAGTCGAGGGCGATCCCGCCGGCGGCCTCGACGTCTCGTTCCACTTCGGCCTCGCCTCCGCCGTCGAACTCCACGAGGAGCCGGGCCTCCGCCTCGGGGAATGGAACGCCGACCCCTTTTCGGGCCGACGAGACCTCCATGGCAGGCCGGTCGATGAACTCGAGCGCCGCCGGCACGAGGCGCCGCCGGGTGATCTCCACGACCGCCCGCGCTGCCGCATGAAGGGTCGGGAAGGGCGCGACCAGCGTCCCGTACGACACCGGCTTCGGGACGAGGCGGAGCCACGCCTTCGTGACCACAGCCAGCGTCCCCTCGCTGCCGACGAGGAGCCCAGTGAGATCGTACCCGGCGACGTCCTTCCGGGTCTTCCCCCCGGTCACGACGACATCCCCGCCGGCGAAGACCGCCTCCATGCCTAGCACCCAATGACTGGTGACGCCGTACTTGGCGGAATGTGGCCCGCCAGCGTTCTCCGCGACGTTACCCCCGATGGTGCACGAGCCCCGAGAACCCGGGTCCGGTGGGTAGTAGAGGCCGCGAGCCTCGACCGCCTCCTGGAGCGTCTGCGTGATGACCCCCGCCTCGACGACCGCGACGCCGTTCTCCTCATCGATCTCGAGGATCCGGTTGAGACGTTCCAGGGAGAGCGCCACTCCCCCCATGACCGGGATCGCGCCCCCGGAGAGGCTGGTCCGGCCCCCTTGCGGGGTCACCGGAATCCTCCGGCCGTTGCAGAAGGCAAGAAGAGACGCCACCTCTGCCGTCGATCCCGCACGGGCCAGGGCCGCGGGCCATCCCGAGAGTCCCTGCGTCCCGTCCCGGGAATAGGCCTCGAGATCCTCCCGCTCCAGCGCGAGGTTCCGCTCCCCCACGATCGCGATAAGGGATGCGATTTCGTCTCCCGTGAGATGGCGGCGGTTTCCTTCCTGCGGATCGATCACGCGGCTCTCCCTTCTCCACGAGTTTAGTTACGATCGCGGCCGATGACGAACGTGAGCTTCCCGTCATGAACCGACCCGCCCCAGCGCCGGACACTCCGGCCACCCGCCAGGCTCGGGTGGTCTCGTCGCTGGCTCACCACTTGTTGCCGGTCTGGTTCCCGGTCTTCCGGCAGCTGGCGAAGACGGTTTCGCCCGAATGGCTCGGCCGACTCTCCTCGGCCACGGTGGAGCGCGCCATGTGGCGGCGGACACGCGTTCGCGAGGCGATCCTGGAGAATCTCTCGAGGGTCCTGGAGCTCCCGCCCTCCTCCGCGATTGTGGAAGAGACAGGCCTTGCCATGCTCTCGAACCACTCCCGTCTCTGGATCGATTTCCTCCGGTACGCCGACCGCGGCGATATCGACCCCGCAGCCCTGATCTCGCTTCAGGAGGGAACCCACCTCCTACATGAAGTCCACGACGCGGGACGCGGGGGGATCCTCCTGACGGCGCACGTCGGGAACTTCGAGCTCGGTGGCTTCCTCCTCCGAGAATTCGGCTTCCGCGTGGCGGCCGTCTACCGCCCGGACCCCTCCCCCGTCGTCGAGCGGCACCGAGTCGAGGCGCGGCGGTCGGTCGGCGTGGAGGGCATTCCCGTCACGTCGTCCGCGCTCTCGTTCATCTCGGTCTTGAGGGCGCTCGAGGAAAACGTCCTGGTCGCGATGCAAGGGGACCGCGACATCTCGGGAACCGGAAGGCGGCTCCCCTTCTTCGGCGAGACCGCCTCGTTCCCGATTGGCCCGTTCCGGCTCTCGGCCGCGTCCGGAGCTCCGTTACTGCCCGTCTTCGTCCTGGCCGACGGCAACGGCCGCTACAAGACGATCGTGAAGCCTCCGATTCCCGTGGAGGGCTGCGGCCGCGAGTCGCGGGACGAGGCGATCGCCGCCTCGATGAAAACCTTCGTCACTCTTCTGGAGGAGACGATTCGGGCCCACCCCGCGCAGTGGTACCAGTTCACCCCCTTCTGGGAGTGACGAACGCGAGGAGGGTGACCGGGCCGGCTGGGTCGCGGCTCCCGACCAGGGCGCTTCCCGTCCGCTTCTTCCGCATCTCCTGGACCGCGAGGACCGCGGCAACCGCACCGGCGGCACCGTACAGCTCTCCGGTCTCAGCCGCGACGTGCCGGCAGGGCCAGGCCGAGAACATTCCGTCAACGTCCGGCGTGGCGGCCAGGAGGAGGGGCCGTTCCTTTCCTTCGAATGCCTCGTCGATCCAGGAGGCCGTCCTCCGCGCCGCTTCGGAAGGGTCGGGCTCGAAAAACCGGGTCGCCGAAGCCAGGAGGATGTCGTCGGTCTCGGCGTTCGCCCGGGCGGGCGCTAAGACCAGTGCCGCTCCCGCGTCCCTCGGCGCGCCCGCCGATGTGCCCTTCCCAGGAAGCTCCTGCTCCCACCACTCCACCATCTTCGGGTGGATTCCCTCGGCTCCCCCCGCGACCACGGCCGCGGCCCGGCCGGCTCGCACGAGCTCCGCGCCCCGAAGGATCGCGTCAGCCCCGCCGGTCCGGCCCGAAGCGATGGTCTCGGACGGCCCGCCCAGCCCCCAGGCGATGGCGAGCTCTCAGATCGGAAGAGCACACGTCTGAACTCCAGTCACGCCAATATCTC